>JAQIBK010000295.1 GCA_027859125.1 Actinomycetota bacterium
CCTGCAACTGCGTCCTGCTGACCGATTCGTGCCTGACTCTCCTGCAGGTACTTTGCGGCGATTGCCTGTGCCAAGTCCTGCGCACCGGTACGGCGCACGTCATCTTCCTTGCCGAGAGCGACTCCACTGCGAAGCATGCCGCGGGTTATCTCGCCCTCTTTCGTCTGGTCGATACGGTTGGCGATTCCCTCTTTCGACTGAGCCTCAAGCGCTGTACGAATGGCATCGAATCCCATGTCACCGATACCGGCAGTCTCGTAGTTGGGATTGTACGCAGGTGCCTGCCGAGTGGTCGGAGTGATTGCCGTCCCACCGATGTTCGACTGCTTGTAGCGGTAGTCCGCTGGGCCGCTGATGGCCACGTCACGGTCGAGTAGCGCCTGCCTGTCCGTCTGCACTCCAGTCGGATTGCGCGGCTGATACACCGACTTCGACAGCGGGTTCGATGTGACCTTGTTCTGCTTCTTGTATGGGAGCGCCATTGTTCTCATCCTCTCGAATCTACAGTCACATTCTACTACGCATAGGCGTCAGAGCGAATCCTCTGTTCAGCGTGGTTCAGCCAAGCCTCGAAATTACGCATGGACAACTCATCGACATCGTCCACGAAGAAGGGATCCAGCGGCTCAACTGTGACAGACGTACTCTCTGCCAAAGCGTACGCAGGCGATGGGTAGTATTGGTCCACGACTTGACCTGACTGAACGCTTCCGACTGATGTGACGACAGTGTCGGTGTCCGTGTCATCGAGAGTCAGCGTCGGAGAACCGGACGCGAAGAAGTCCACCCACGTCTCAGTGGTTGCTGTAGAAATCCCACGCTTCGTGTAGACGTACTGAGTCCACGCGAGTCCTGCGCCTGAGAATGGAAGTGGCGCTGTTGCAGGGACGGACCCAATCGTCGCTGCATTGGTGGCGACTAGCACGTTGTTCAGGTAGAACTCGGACGTGTAGCTTCCTCCACTTTCAACGCAACGCACATCGTAGAGATCCCACTGATTCTTCCCTAGCGACCACGGTGGACTCATGACCTTCGTCGTATTGAGGTAGACGCTCATCTGTGACGCGGTCGGGTAGTAGTAGGGGCGTGCCATCAGTTCTGTGTACGCAGCACCATCGGTCGACGGGACATACACATGAAGCCTACAGTCGCACCCATTCAGGGCTGATGAGTCGCCAGCGGCATCGAACCTGTGAGCAAGTATCGATCGGCCACAGTTTGCTGGTATCGCTCTATTCGTCGTCATCGTCTCAACACCATCCGTTCCCAAGCTGGCTTTGTTCCACCATGACCGGGTGTTGAGCGTGTAGGCATCCAGACCGCCACCGCCAGTACTTGAGATAGAATCCCACTGCTCGGAAATCCAGCGGACGGCCTCATTGACGTGGTACTTGTCTCGCTGATTCGGCTTGTTCAAGTCGAATGGCGGAGTGACTGACGAGAGTCCAGCGTCCTGACGGATGTGGGCAATCTCCATGCCGACCTCGTACGCCTTGCGAGTCAGCGGTCTCAGGAGCGGTTCGTCGCCATGGTCTACCCATGGTGTCGATTCGCGGCTCATTATCCGTGGTCAATCGTGTAGAGGTCGAGCTCAACAGCTCGTATCTTGAGCGACTCATCAGCCGTGTTGGTCATCTTCGGAGTGAACAACCGACCACGCGACATCGGTATCGCCATCTTGAGCATGCCGGTGCCGGACGCGACGGTGAACGTCTTGGACTTCACGGCAGTCGCCTCGTCCTCGCGGAACAGTGATAGCACGATATCCTGTGCGCCACCCGATTCGTAGAACAGTCGAAGCTCACGCGCCTGATAGTCCTGAGTCGGGTCGGAACCCTCGAACGCACGGAATGTGACCTCCATGTCGTAGGCTGCCGCGTTATCGAGGAACGTGGTGTTGTACGTCCGGATGTTGCCGTCCTTGCCACCGATGAATATCTGCTCCTCGTGGTTGCCCACTTGCACGCAACCGTGCTGGCAACGCGGAATCTCGTACGGGCCCTCCCATGAATCCTCACGGAAGTCCCACACTATGACTCGATCGCAACCGGGTACGGTTCCCTGATCCATTCCGCCGTCCGATGAGTAGAACAGCATGTAGCGAGTGTCATCGATGATTGCGAACGCTTCCATCCAGTTCGCGGGGTCACTCGGGATGTAGTCGGCGACAGGGTCGCTCACGATGCGGGGCCTGCCGTTCCCATCGTAGTAGGCGAGTCCGTACTTCGACAGGAAGATGGCAACACCGTCTATGATCTGCAGCGTGTACGCCGCGGTCACGCCGATACCGTCAGACGGAATCAGACGGATGCTCCATGTGGAGGGATTCGTGCCGATGATGCGATACAGCTTGTCGTACTGCGCGATGAGGAACATGTCGCCCATCTCACCGATAGCCGTGAAGAATCCTCCCGGCTGCCACACACTTTCAACGCCGAACGTGGTCGGATCAGCGCCATCGCACCAGCGAATCTTGTCGCCCATGTCAGCGGCATCGATGATGAACAGTCGCTCGGATGCCGTGTACGGCGCCATGTACTGCGCATTGTAGGTCGCGTTGATGACGGTGAAACTCGGCGTGCCGGTGTCGGTAATCTCCTTGATGTGGTTCGTCTGGTCGGAGTAGAACACGCGAGAGCCCCATTCGACCATGGAGATGAATGACGTTCCAGTAGCGAGAGTCTCCCCGTGGTCATACAGCGTCCCGTCAGTGTCAGCCGACAGCAGCTCAGTCCCTATTGCGAACGCGACTCGGTTGATGTTGTCGCCCGGAACAACCTCGTCGTTCCACATGACTGCGTTGCGAACGTATGTGGCGGCTGGCAAGTCACCTGCCGTGATGAGCGGAGTGAGTCCTGCGCGCTTCTCGAGAATCCCACGAGAGCCGCAACGAGTGTTGATCGCGAGCTGCACCTGATCGTATCCGATGCGAGTAGGCTGCACAGACGCATCCATCCCGCCCTCGAAAGAGCGGGAGTAGTATTGCTTGCGTTTCGCGTCACCGCTACGTGGCATGGTGGCTCCCTAGGTGGTTATGAACGGTTCATCTCGATAGCTGCGACCGATGATGCCGACAGGGCCGGAGTGGCGAGACTTCACTACCAGCTCCTTCTTCGGCTGGTTCTTCGACAGATACGTCCTGTAACGGTCGAGTTCGAACGCATACCGCTCAAGCATCATGCTCGCGGACTCAAGGCGCCTGTCGCGGTCTAGGAGCGTGTAGGCGGCGTACAGACACGGCAGGTAGTGGAAC
>JAQIBK010000027.1 GCA_027859125.1 Actinomycetota bacterium
GACGCCCTGCCCGATCGTCGCATCCACTATATAGGACAGATGGGGCACTTTTGAACCTTCCACCACTGTTGACTTCTTTATCTCGACACACGCTCCAGCCTTCGCGCCGGTCTCAAGAACGGCCCCGGGACGAAGATAGGACACCGGACCGACCGATGCGTCCCTACCCACGCTGGCCTCAACAAGAATCGATGCATCGATGCGAGCGCCTTCACCTATCACCGAGTCCGTTATACGGGTATTGGGGCCCAGATGCGCCCCCGCCGCCACTGTCGACGAGCCCATCACGAACGTCATGGGCTCGATCAACACATCCTGTCCGAACTCGACGTCGGGACCGATCCAAACAAGGTCCGGGTCGACCATGGAGACACCGGCCAGCATATGGCGCTCGTTGATGCGACGCTGCAGCACGCCTGTCGCCTGTGCGAGCTGCACCCTGGTGTTGATGCCGAGCGTCTCCAGAGACTCGTCGGTGGTCAAGCCCACAACTCCCAGACCCTGGGAGTGGAAGACCGCGACCATATCGGTGAGATAGTACTCGCCCTGCGCGTTGTCCCGACCCAGCTTGTCCAAGTGCTCGAACAGCACCGCTGCGTCAAAGCAGTACGTGCCGGTATTGATCTCGGCGATGTCGGTCTGCTGGGGTGCAAGGTCCTTGTGCTCCACGATCCCGAGGACCTCTCCACGGGGACCCCTCACGATCCGGCCATAACCGGTCGGGTCGTCCATATTCGCTGTGAGAACGGCGACGGCTGCGCCGACCTGTTCTCTCTCTTGCACCAGCCGAGCGATGGTCTCAGGTCGGAGCAGGGGTGAATCGCCGGAGAGCACGACGAGCGAGCCCGCAGCGGGCATGAGCGCCTCACGAGCACACATGACCGCGTGACCCGTGCCGTGCCGCTGTTCCTGTCGGACACATTGAATGCCACCGAGAAGCGACTCCACGAGTTGCGCTCCATGACCTGTGACGACCACCACGCGGTCACACCCGGCCTGTCGGGCGGCGTCGACCACGAGTCGAACCATGGGCGTGCCGAGTACCTCGTGCGCGACCTTGGGGATCTCGGACTTCATGCGTGTACCCGCGCCTGCGGCGAGGATGAGAGCGGTGGTGCCCATCACTGCTCCTTATCGTTGTCGGCGCACATTCTGCGACCGTGTGAGACTCAATGGCTGGGGCGGTAGGATTCGAACCTACGAATGTCGGCGCCAAAGGCCGATGCCTTGCCACTTGGCCACGCCCCAGTGAAGTACCCCTGAATACTAGGTAAGGGGCATACAAGCGTCAAACTGTAAAAGGGATGACGAAAGAAATACGTGCACAGATTGTGATTGTACGAGCAATCCTGAGTGATTGTACGAGAAACTCAGCGATGCGTCAGTTGCCGAACGATTCTGCTGCGTGAGAGAAGGCGTCGACTCCACCTTCGACAGCGAACTGATCGAGCACTGCACGTTGAATCTCATTTCGCGCGTCCGTGTTTATGGGGTGACAGATATCGCGAAAGTCACCGTTGGGGAGTTTGCGTGAAGGCATCGCCACGAAGAGTCCCTTGTCGCCATTGACGACTCTCAGGTCATGCACCACGAACGAATCTTGAATCACGATACTCGCGATGGCACACACCTTGTTCATGGCCACTGGCCGCAACGTGACTTTCGTGATCTCCATGCTCTCCCCCTTCGGCACGCTCGCTTGCCCCCCGGCCATCACAAGCGCCAACGTGTTCCTTTGCCAGTTGCAATAGATATTCGGCAAGTGCCTGTCAGAATCCTACCCATGTATGGTGAATGCCACCCGCTCGACCAACTCCCGATCCGCAGACTTGTCCACATCCATCCCGATTCCTGCGTGTTCCGAGAACACCGCTCGACAACGTGCGTCAAGAAGCTGGCCCATCCTGCGCTCAAGATCCGCCGGGCGAAGGCGTCCGATCATGAGGCCGAGCACCACTCGGGCGCCCAAGAGCTGTGCCATGCGCGCCGCACTCTTGCGCGTTTCGAACAGACGCTGACCGAACTCGCGGTTTCGCGAAAGAACTTCAGGTGTGAGTATCGCAACGTTGCCACCGGTCACCGAGCCCTCTGACATTCTTATGTAGGTCCTCTTGCCTCCCGGGAAGGCGGCCTCCATGGCCTCCCTGGGCACAACGGCATATGCGAACTCAGCGTTTCGCTCCAGCGATTGCCTGACGAAGTCATCGATGGCTTCACCGGTGATCGCCGGAACATCGCCTGTCACGACCAATACCGGTCGATCTCCTCGAAAGGCGTCCATGCCGGCCGAGAGATTATCGATGAACGACTCGTGTCCCAACACCAGTTTGTCCACGGTGTCGGCCCACGCCCCCAGATCCTCGGCAGTCGGGAGGACGACTGCGATCTCGTCAACGGTCTCTGCCTCGCGCAACGCATCCACAACCCAGGAGACCATGGGACGTCCGCCAATGGGGAGCAGACCTTTGAAGCGGTGATCGGGGTCGATCACCGTGCCGTCGCCGCCAGCAAGTACCACAGCGTTGACGGTGCTCATAAAGGATCACTCCCCAAGATATGTGCTCCGCGCGAAGAGGTCCTCGTCGCGACGGACCACCAGCCCCGCCTCTCAGCAGCAGCAGCGACGTCGTGTGCCACATCATCGCTCTCACAGAACGCACAGACCGCAGAACCGCTTCCTGCCATGACTGACCCCAGAACGCCCCCTAACGACCGACACAGAGCCTCTGCGTCGCCCACAGAGGGCACAACGGCGGTTGATGCCTCGGTCATATTGTTGCT
>JAQIBK010000047.1 GCA_027859125.1 Actinomycetota bacterium
TCGTTGCTTTGCTCGGCGAGAACGGTGCCGGCAAAACGACGCTCATGAACGTCCTTTATGGGCTTCTCTCGGCAGAGAGCGGAGAGATACTGGTCGATGGCGAGCACGTGAACATCAAGTCTCCGAGACAGGCGATAGACCTCGGTATCGGTATGGTCCATCAGCACTTCATGCTGGTCGAGCCCCTGACGGTCATGGACAATATCATCTTGGGCATCGAGCCCTCCAAACTCGGAGTGATCGATTTCGCGAAGGCCCGCATGTCCGTTCTGGAGATTGCTGAGAGGTACGGCCTTTCAGTCGACCCTGATGCCAAGATCCATGATCTGCCTGTGGGCCTGCAGCAGAGAGTCGAGATCCTCAAGGCGCTGTATCGCGGTGCCAAAATCCTCATACTCGATGAGCCCACGGCGGTACTCACTCCGCAAGAAGTGCGCGAGCTCTTCTCAGTGGTCAGGTCGCTCGTCAATGAGGGCCTTTCTGTCGTGTTCATCACGCACAAACTGGACGAGGTTCTCTCGATCGCGGATCGCGTTGTTGTCATGCGTGATGGCGCAGTCGTGGGGGAGACACGATCCGAGGACACCGATATGTCCGGCCTCGCACGATTGATGGTGGGCCGTGATGTGGTGTTCCGTGTTGAGAAGGAGCCAGTTTCATGCGGTGACACCGTTCTTGAGATCGATGGTTTGACTGTTATCGACGACCGCAAGCTCGAAGCTGTCAAAGATGTGTCGTTCACGATCTGCGAAGGTGAGATCGTGGCGATAGCTGGCGTGAGTGGCAACGGTCAGACTGAGTTAGTGGAGTCCATCATGGGGCTCCGCAAGACGCAGAAAGGTGCGGTGCGCCTTCGCGGGAAGGACATTACGCACGATCGTGCTCGCGAGACGATCGCGTCGGGCGTCTCCCATGTCCCCGAGGATAGACACCGTCGGGGCATGGTGCTCGAGTTCGATCTTGCTGAGAACATGATCCTGGGCGACCACCGTCAAGAGCCTTTCGCCAAGCACGGGGTGTTCGATCAGAAGGCTATTACTAGCGTCACGGCGAAACGCATCGAGGACTATGACATTCGAACTCCTTCCGCAAAGGTGCTCGGTTCCACTTTGTCCGGAGGCAACCAGCAGAAGGTGGTTCTCGCCCGAGAGTTGGGACGCGACCCCGAGTTGCTCATCGCCGCTCAGCCCACTCGAGGCTTGGATGTCGGCGCGATCGAGTTCGTGCACAGTCATATTCTCGACGAGCGCAGTCGTGGCAAGGCAGTTCTTCTCATAAGTCTGGAACTCGAGGAGGTGCAGTCGCTCGCTGACCGCATTCTCGTGATGTACAAGGGCCGCATCGTCAAGGAGTTCCACGCACGTGAGGCGACCGATGAGGATCTGAGTATCTATATGACTGGTGGCGACGAATCCAAGGCGAGTGCGAATGAGACAGACGTAGAAGAGGTGAACCATGGAGAGTAGTGCCCCCAAGCGTTGGAAGCGGTACCTCGCAGTGGTCACCGAGAGGTTGGGAATCCCGTTCGTGTCCGTTCTGATCGCAATCGCGATCGCCTCGGTGATCATATGGGCGGCCGGCTTCGATCCCGTTGCCGCGTTCTCTGCTCTGTGGAAGGGTGCCTTCGGCAGTGGACGTCAGATCGGTGAAACGATGCTTCGTTCCACGCCGCTCATGTTCACAGGACTTGCGGTGGCGTATGGGTTCCGGGCCGGTTTGTTCAATATCGGTGCAGAAGGACAGCTGTTCATGGGAGGGCTTGCGGCCGCGTATCTTGGCATCGTGCTCGCGGGACTGCCTCAGCCGCTGAACATCATCATCATGCTTGTGGCCGCCGCTCTTGTCGGCGCTGCATGGGCGTTCATTCCCGCACTGCTCAAGGCCAAGGTTGGGGCGCATGAGGTTATCACCACTATGATGTTCACCTATATTGCTCGCTATCTGGTCTCATGGCTCGTGACAGGGCCTCTCAAGGCCGAAGGCCAGATTCCTCAGACGAAGGCTCTACCAACCGAGTCAACGCTTCCGAGACTCGACGAGATGTTCGCTTTTCTGCCGGACTCGCGTGTTCACCTCGGTTTCATCATCGCTATCGTGCTCGCTGTCGTCGTTTGGTGGATATTGAAGTACACGACCCTCGGCTATGAGTCGCGGGCAGTGGGCTACAACCCCTGGGCATCCGAGACGAGCGGCATTTCGGTTTCAATGACGACCATCAAAGCACTGTGTATCTCGGGTGCATTTGCTGGGCTCGCTGGGGCGACTGAGGTTATGGGCGTTCACGGTCGACTTTTCGACCAGTTCTCATCCGGCTTCGGCTTCACGGGTATTGCCGTCGCGCTCCTGGCCAAGAACAACCCCCTCGGCGTCATCTTCGCTGCGATACTGTTCGGCGCGCTGTCTGCAGGATCCGGCACCATGCAACTGCTGGCCGACGTGCCGTCCAAGCTCATCTTCATCATTCAGGCGCTCATCATATTCCTAGTGGCAGCCGAGCAGCTCGCCAAGTGGTTGATTGGATGGACACAGAAGGAGGAGGCGATCGAGCATGCTTAGTGACATCATCACTCCGGATCTCTTCGCCTCCGCGATCAGGATGGCCACACCACTGGCCTTGGCCGCCATAGGCGGGACCATCTGCGAGCGCTCTGGAGTTGTGAACATCGCACTTGAGGGCATGATGCTCGTCGGGGCGTTCGCGGGCGTGGTGGCCTCCATGTTCTTCGGAAATGCGTGGCTCGGGGTTCTGGGCGCCGTGTTGGCCGGGGCACTCATGGCGCTGATACATGCGTTCGCGTCGATCACGCTCAGGGCCGACCAGGTTGTCTCCGGAACCGCGATCAACATCCTTGCACTTGGCTTGACCGGTTTTCTCATGGAGGTCGTGTACGGACACCCCGGAACCACGGATTCGGTCGATCGGCTCATGCCGTTCTTCTCGGCGAGCCCGAGCGGCGGCGGTTTCTTCGGAGAGATATGGCTTTGGACGTATTCGATTTTCCTCACCCATACGCCGATCGTGTACATGGCCATTCTTATAGCAGTCGTCGGGCAGTGGGCGCTCTATAAGACCACGTGGGGTCTTCGACTCCGCGCGCTCGGTGAGCACCCTCGAGCCGCAGACACCGTTGGGATCAATGTCACCCGCGGTCGGTACTCAGCTGTGATCATGAGCGGTGCGCTAGGTGGTCTGGCGGGAGCGAATCTCTCGCTCGAACAGGTTGGCTCGTTCACTGAGAACATGACGAACGGGCGTGGGTTCATTGCTCTGGCCGCGAACATTTTTGGTCGATGGACGCCGGGCGGGTCGTATGGGGCATCTCTGCTCTTTGGTTTTGCCGACGCTCTGCAGATCAAGCTTCAGTTGTTCCGCGATGTCATCACTATCCCATCGCAGTTCTTCCTCATGCTTCCCTATGTGCTTACCGTTGTTGTGCTCGCTGGAGTTATGGGACGTGCGGTCGCTCCAGCTGCAATCGGCAAGCCCTACGAGAAAGGGTAGGTCGTGGAGACAACACCGAAGTTCGGGATGGGGCGAGCCATCTTCTGGTCCGCAACATGGGCTTTGGGCGCTGCGCTCGGCGTCGCATTGGGCGGTTGGCTGACCGCAGTGGGGGGAGTCGGTGCTCCGGGCGTTGAAGCGATGGATCTGGGCACTGATGTGCTCTTGCTGCCGTCTCTGTCAGGACTGACGGTCCTCGTCGTTCATTTCGGCGGTCAGATCATCTTCGCCTCGTTCCGATCTAGGACTCCTGTCGACTCTCCTTGCGATGGCGGCGAGTCCGACAAGGATCAGGAGTAAGACCCCAAGCAGCAGATCCGTCTGGTCCAGACTGAAGTTCCATCCTCGCCCCGCGCTGCGCCACACGTAGGCGGCGGCCGGAACACCGACCGCCGCCCATAGTGGAATCCTCACATTGGGCCGCAGCATCACTGCTCGTTCGAGTCAGTGGGAGGCGGTGGGGTCGCGTTGTAGTTCGTGGCGCCAGCGTCAGTCGTTCGCGGACCCCGCTTGCGTATACGGGAGCGGATGAGCACGAAGATCACGAAACCGATGGCGATCAACGGCAGTGCCCCAAGCAGGATCACGATTAGCACGTTGATCGTGTTCACGAAGGCCCTGATCCCAGTGGTGATCGCATCCACGAAGCCCCAATCATTGCCCGATGGGCGGACTACAGCAGAGGGCTCGACCAGTTCAACTGTGATCGTCGCCATCGAGGCCTGACGCTCCAAGAACGAGATCCGATCCTGGAGTGATTCAACCTCTCCCCGGACTCGCTCCAGCTCACTTTGCACTGCGAGCAGGTCCTCAACGTCAGCTGCCTGGTCAAAGAACGATCTGAGCTGCTCCTCCAGCGCTTGCAGGTTGCGGAGGCGCGCAGACAGGTCGATGTGCTGTTGGGTCACGTCACTCTCGTCTTCGGCCTCACGAAGCACTTCACCGAGACTACGAGTCGATTCAGTGAAATCATTTGCATCCCCGACGGGCACTCGAATCGTCACGTATGCGGAGAGCGCGGTGCCATCCGAGAGGGCGCCTTCGTAACGGTATACGGGACCGTAGTCATCGGTGGTGACTTGCAGGTCGGTGATAGAACCGTTTGCGGATGCCACCAGATCCCGAATCTCTGCAATCGAGTCCGAGACTGAATCCACCTCCAGGCGCAAGCCAAGGTTTCGGATTATCAGACGCTGTGAATCGTCAACGTTGGCAACGTCTCCGTCGGCGGTGGGCTCAACCTGTGGCATGGCTGCCCGCTGTGTTTCTTGAGCCTCTTCGTCATACGCGACATCGCTGTCGACGGAGATTCCCAGGTCAGAAGATGTTGACACAGACTCTTCGGAACCTTCATTTGCCGCGCACCCCGCCAGGGGGAGAAGGAGTGTTGTCGCTAGTAGCGCCGCGAGTAGCACACGCTTCGTCGCGTGGATGCTGCCGGTCTCACTCATAGTCGCTCCTCTCATAGGGTCGTCGTGCAATGAACGCCGGACGCCCTCTCACCGATAGGGGCGGGAGGGCGTCCGGATGAGTTCCAGCGAAAAGGTACGGAGGCTACTCGCTCGTCGAAACCTTCTCCTCAAGCTTCTTCATGCTGGTGGCGGCGTATGCGCCGAGTGCGATACCGATCGCCACAACCGCGAAGAAGGCCAAGGTGAGAAAGTTGAAGAGTACAGCTGCGATGTTGAAAGTCATCGGGGTAGTTCACCTCCGTCAAGGTCCCCACGGGATTACTGTCTGATTCTATCGTTCGTTTCCAAGTGGAGCAACACTTCCGATGCTACACCCTCCCATACCTATTCAGCTGTCAGGGTTCGGATTCCTGCCCGCTACACCCAGTTTGACGCGGTTGTCCTCAAATCGGTTCATGCCTTCTGTTGGTGTTCACAGCCTAACGGCGATGTCGCACATGTGTCATGGCGTGGCGCACGGTGGGTCGTTAGTGTCATGGAGTCCCACATAAGTGTTGCATTGTGGGATGAAGTGTCATAAAGTGTGGTCGTACAGATATGGCAGCTCGGTGTTGATCAGGGGTCCACGGGACTTCAGTGGAGGGGGGACGATGTTTCTAGGCGACTACCAGCACACACTGGATGCCAAGGGACGTGTGTCGCTTCCAGCCAAGTTCAGAGCCGAGACCACCGGCAAGCTTGTCGTCTCCAAGGGGCTCGACGGTTGCCTGTGGGTGTTCCCCGCAGACCGGTACGAGGAGTTCGCTGATCGGCTGCTGAGCAAGGACGACTTCAAGCAGACATCGCGCAAAGTACAGCGCTATTTCATGGCCGGTGCGGCCGATGTCGAACTCGACTCGGCTGGGAGAATCTCAATCCCGTCAGTTCTGCGAGAGTTTGCCGGTCTGGAGAAGGATCTGGCCGTGATCGGCGCGGGTCACCGGATCGAGATATGGAACGCCGACCAGTGGGCCGCGTACAACCGCGATGCCGCTGAGAGCATCGTAGATGACGCCGAGGAGCTCTCTGAACTCGGATTCCTGTAGGGCTTGATAATGGAATACCGGCACACCCCAGTTTTGCTGGCCGAGGTCACGCAGCAACTATCGTTGCAACCCGGTTCGATAATCGTCGACTGTACCTTAGGCGGGGCAGGACACGCGAAACGGATTCAAGACCTCATAAGCCCCACCGGAATCTTGGTGGGCATCGATCAAGACGACGCAGCACTTGTCGCAGCATCGAATACACTCCGCCTCGGCCAGCAGACCATCCTGCTCAAAGGAAACTTCGGGGAGATAGACCGCCTTCTGACTGAGGCCGGCCTCGTATCTGTGGACGGCTTCCTGTTCGATCTTGGCGTTTCGTCTCCTCAACTCGACTTTCCTGAGCGGGGGTTCTCATACAAGGTGGACAATCCGCTCGATATGCGGATGGATCCATCGAATGCACCGATGACCGCGGCGGACGTGCTCGCTGATTACAGCGAGTCCGAGTTGACGCGTGTGATCCGGGATTTCGGTGAGGAACGGTGGGC
>JAQIBK010000130.1 GCA_027859125.1 Actinomycetota bacterium
CATGGATATCGTGGAACCAGCTAGATTCTTCGAATCCATGGTCATGGGCAGGCGCTTCGACGAGATCTCACTGATAACCAGTCGCATCTGCGGCATATGCTCGCCCAACCACGCCGTGACATCGATCAAGGCGATCGAGTCGGCGTTCGACATCGAAGTGAGTGACCGGACGACGCTGCTCCGGAAACTCTTGGTCTATGGCAGTTTTCTGCAGAATCATGCAACGCATCTGTATCTCTTCGCCGCTCCGGATTTCGTGGGGCTGCCCAGCGTGTTCCCTCTGGCGCAGACGCATCCTGACGTGGTCGATCGCGCCTTGCGCATCAAGAAGTTGGGCAACGACCTGACGACGCTGGTAGGCGGGCGTCCCGTGCATCCGATCACCGCAATGGTCGGAGGTTTCGCTTCTGAGCCTGACATGCACAAACTGATGGCCTTTCGTGAGCTTCTCGTTCAGGCAGTGGACGATGCAGCCGTCACCGTCGAACTATTCGATGCTTTCGAGGTAGACGACCTTGAGACTGCGGGCGATATGTTCGCTTTGAGTGCGCCGGATGATTACGCGGTCTATGACGGAGAGACAACGTCGTGGGACGCGGGCTGGCACCGTCCAGTGGGGGAGTATCGTCAGTTCATCGTCGAAACAGTGGTGGACGGAACCAACTCGAAGCACTCCACGATCGACGGAGGTCCGTTCATGGTCGGCGCGCTGCCTCGGGTCAACATCTCGGGGGAACGGTTGGAGGACAGGGCGCGTGCAGCGCTCGACGCATCCGGATTCACAATCGGATCGCGCAACCCATTGCACAACAACCTGTGTCAGGCAGTCGAGCTGGTGGACGCCTGTGAGCGTTGCATCGAATACATCGACAAGATCGTGAACATGGGCGGATCATCGTCTCCCGTTCCGTTCGATGTGGTCGCTGGGTCAGGGGTGGGTTCCACAGAGGCACCTCGGGGCACGCTGTACCACGGGTACGCGTTCGACGAGCATGGTCGCGTGGTCGCGGGCGATATCATCACCCCGACAGCACAGAGTCTCGCCAACTTGGAGGCCGACATGCGAGTGTATGCACCAACTGTGGCTCATCTTCCTGAGAGCGAGTTCCTACTCGCCATGGAGCGGCTAGTGCGTGCTTATGACCCCTGTCTGTCCTGTTCGGTGCACTAGCGTGGCAGGATTCGACAGCACGGGGGCGAATCTGGTTACATCGCAACATGTACCAAAGAGGGGATTCGATTGGCGCTGAGATCGTTCATGGGTGGAGTTCATCCGCCTGACAACAAGGAAGCAACGAGGGGTTCGGCCACGACCAGGGCGACCATGCCCGACTTTCTCATCGTGCCAATGAGCCAGCATCTTGGTGCGCCCTGTGTTCCGGTTGTCGAGAAGGGCGATCGAGTCGAGCGCGGTGAGGTCGTTGGCAATGTCGAGGCAATGGTGTCCGCTCCCATTCATTCGCCCGTCAGTGGCGAGGTCATTGCAGTGGGACCGACCATGGTGGCTGGCGGGCAGACCGTCACAGCCGTGACCATTGCTCCGGACCCGGAGCAGGACTTCGACGCATTCATCAAGATTCCCGAAGGTGATCTTCGCGACATGGTCCGTGCTGCAGGCATCGTTGGTCTGGGCGGTGCGGCGTTTCCGACGACGGTCAAACTCAGCCCACCCAAGGACAGCCCGGTGCATACGGTGATCCTGAACGGCTGCGAGTGTGAACCTTTTCTGACATGTGATCACAGGCTGATGCTCGAGCGACCCGATAGGGTCGTTGCCGGAGCTCGTTTCATGCGTGACATCATCGGCGCGAAGCGCGTGGTAGTCGGCATCGAGGACAACAAGCCGGATGCCGTCGCGGCCCTCAATCGCGAGGCAGGGTCGGACGTGGAGATACTATCCCTCCCGACACACTACCCTCAAGGTGCTGAGAAGCAGCTCATATATGCGGTACTGGGCAAAGAGGTGGCACACGGTAAGCTCCCCGCGTCCACTGGCGCTCTGGTTCAGAACGTCGGCACGGCCGCGGCTGTTGCCGATGCGATCGAGTTCCGGCGCCCGTTGATCGAGCGGACGATGACCGTGACCGGAGCTGTGGTCAGGCCCCGGAACATGACCGTTCTCCTGGGCACGCCGATCTCGCACCTCATCGCAGAAGCCGGCGGTCTCACTTCTGATTCGGGCCGGATCATTTCCGGCGGACCGATGACGGGTATGGCCTTGGCTGATATCGATCTGCCCGTGACCAAGGGTACCTCGGGCATCGTTGCGCTACGCGTGAAGGAGACCGCTCCGGCGGTCTACGGCGACCAACCCTGCATCAGATGTGGACGTTGCACGGACGCCTGTCCCATGGGGCTGCGGCCGTTCTCGCTGGGTATTCACGCCAATAGGTCGGACTGGGCCGCGTGTGAGTCGCTGCACGTGCTCGATTGTATAGAGTGCGGGTGCTGCAGCTTCGTGTGTCCCACCCGAAGGCCGCTCGTTCAGCTGTTTCGTCGTGCGAAACAGACTCTGCTGACGAGGGGGTCGAGGTCATGACCGAAGCCAACAGCTCAGCAAGATTACAGGTCGCATCGTCGCCGCACATCGTAGCGAAACAGGGCGTGACGAACATCATGCTATGGGTCGTTGCAGCGCTCGCTCCCGCTGCGATCTGGGCTGTTGTGCAGATGGACTTCGTGAACCGCGCGGCGGGGGAGCCATTCCTGGCAATCCCACTGTT
>JAQIBK010000264.1 GCA_027859125.1 Actinomycetota bacterium
TCGGAATCGTCGCGCCTGCGGCACGATACACGAAGTATGTGTATGTGGGTGTGCCGGCAACGGTGGCGATCGGCTCCCAGTTGACGATCACTTGGGTTCCACGGGCCGCCAGGACGTACACGAAGCCCGGTGAAGATGACTGCGCAAGCGCTGCTGTGGGACTGATCATCGTCATCATCAAGGCGAATAACAGAACAACAGCCGAGACTCGTTTCACACCGAGAACCCGACACCCAACCCCGCAACACAAAAGACGTATAGAACGCCGCCGCATCCATCCCCCACTCTTTTCGGACCCTCAGTCCGAGATTCGCTGACCCAAGCAGAAGTAAGCCTGTGCCTAAAGTAGTGCGAATTGGCACCGGGGGATGCCATGTGGGATGAGCCGCGGTCTTATGAGGACAAAGGGCGCCTCACGAACCCGCAACGAATCATCCTGTCGAAAGATGAGTATCAGGCTGTGACTGCGCATAGCTCCCGAGCCGCCAGGGCGATGTCACCCGCTGTCAAGCCAAAGTGCTCCAGCAACTCAGTCGGCTCGCCGGATGTACCAAAGACATCGCGCACGCCGATCCGACGCATCGGTACCGGCGTATTCTCACTCAGGACCTCGGCAACTGCCGATCCAAGACCGCCAATGATCGAATGCTCTTCGCAAGTGACCACAGCGCCAGTCTTGCGAGCCGAGGCGACTATCGTTTCGGCATCAATAGGCTTGATCGTGGCCACATCGATGACCTCCGCCATGATGCCCTTGTCGGCCAATATGTCGGCGGCTTTGAGCGCCTGGCCGACCATGAGTCCGCACGCGGCCAAAGTCACATCTCGACCCTCGCGCAGCACATGGGCGCGGCCCAGCTCGAACGTGGTGTCGGCCGGATAGACATCCTCGACACCAACGCGACCGAGGCGCACGTAGAAGGGGCCCGGAGTCATTGCGGCAGTGCGAAGCGCCGCTTTGGCGGAGTTGAAATCGGCAGGCACCAGGACACGCATGCCGGGCAGCCCGCGCATGAGTCCGATATCCTCGAGCATCTGGTGCGATCCGCCGTCGGGTCCTACGGTGACGCCGGAATGCGTGGGCGCCAGTTTGACGTCGAGATCGGAGTAGCAGACGGTGTTGCGGACCTGATCGTACGCGCGCCCCGTTGCGAACACCGCGAAAGACCCGGTGAACGCCACCTTGCCGGTGACAGCGAGACCAGCGGCAACATCGATCATGTTCTGCTCTGCGATTCCCACATTGAAGAAGCGGTTGGGGAATACGCCTGCAAAGGTGCTCGTCGTCGTGGACTTGGACAGGTCGGCCTCCACGGCCACCACGTCCACCCCCTCGCCTACCAGCTCCACGAGCGTTTCGCCGAATGCAGCCCTCGTTGCCTTACCCATTGGCGGCCTCCTTTGCGATCACAGCGCGCAACTCGCTGGTAGCCTGTTCGGTCTCATCGGCACTTGGGGCCTTGCCATGCCAGCCAGCGTTGTCCTCCATGAAAGAGACGCCCTTGCCCTTCACGGTACCGGCGACCAGCACCGACGGCGCACCGGATGTCTCGGAGGCAACACGGGCGGCTTCGAAGGCATCCACGAGAGCATCGACGTCGTGCCCATCGACCTCGATCACCTGCCAACCGAATGCCGCGAACTTCTGCCCGATCCCACCCAGGCACATGACTTCGTGGCACGAACCGTCGATCTGAAGACCGTTACTGTCAACGATCGCAGTGACCGAGGAGAGATTCTGATGTGCGGCGAACATGGCCGCCTCCCAGACCTGACCCTCCTGAAGCTCTCCGTCGCCCATGAGGCAGAAGACGCGCTGAGAGCCGCCATCCATGCGTAGGCCCAGGGCTATGCCATTGGATATCGACAAGCCCTGACCGAGCGATCCGGTCGAGACCTCTACGCCGGGCATCTTCCTGGAGTCGGGATGGCCCTGCAACATTGAGCCGAGCTTTCGCAGCGTGGACAGATGCTCGCGGTCGAAGTAGCCGGCCTCTGCAAGTGCGGCATACAGAACGGGTGCCGCGTGACCCTTGCTCAGCACGAAGCGATCGCGCTCGGGCATATCGGGGCTGTCCGCGTCGTGGCGCATTACGCCGAAGTACAGTGTCGCCACGATGTCGGCCGCGGAAAGCGACCCCCCTGGGTGACCGGAACCAGCCTCTGCGATCATCTCGACGATGTCGAGACGCATTCCGGCTGCCGCGCGACGTATCACATCTGTCGTTGGCCCATCTGCCATGCCTAAACCCCTATCTCCTTGAAACCTTCGCCTATGGCCTCGTGCACCTCTGAGATGATCATGAGAGCACCTGGGTCTATCGTTCTGACGATCTGCTTGAGGCTGTCCAGTTCCTTTCGTGAAATCACCGTGAAGATCATCTCACGTGACTCGCCGGAGTATACGCCACGGGCCGCGATCACAGTGGCTCCTCTGTTGAGTTCTGTGATGATGGCCAAACTGATCTCATCGGAATGAGCGGAGATGATGAATGCCGCCTTCTCAACTCGAAGGCCCTCGAGCACCAGGTCAATGACCGAACCGTTCACCACTATCGCCACAGCACCGTAGAGCGCCAGCTCAGGCCCGAACTTGACTGCCGCGGTGATCGTCACGAGAACATCGACCAGCAGTAGCAGCTGCCCCACGCCGAGCGACACCTTGGTGGAGAGCAGCTGGGCCACAATGTCCGTGCCACCGGTATTGCCTCCCGCTTTGAAGACCATTCCAAGACCCAGACCGGTGATCGCGCCGCCATACAAGGCGGCAAGCAGGTTGTCGCCTTGCGCGAGATGAGGAGTGAATGGTGCGAGAACATCGATAAGAACCGAGAGCAGCACGATGCCGTAGATCGTCTTTGCGGCATAGTGCCACCCGCGAGCCCTGATGGCCAGAGCGAACAGTCCGATGTTCATGATGAGCATTGCCACACCGACTGGGAGGACGATGCCCATGTCGCGAGCGGTGTAGTAGGCGACTGTTGCGAGACCGGATACGCCACCCGCAGCGATCCTGTTGGGAATCAGGAATGCATCGAGCCCCCACGCGGTGAACACGATTCCCACAGTGACGAGCAGATAGTCTCTGACAGGCCTGTGTTTCAGCACATGGCTGGGACGCAGCTTTCGCAGTGCGCTCACCATCTACGAGTCACCCCCTTCAGAACCTTTGCGACGGAAATCCAGCGTGAATACCTCGCCGCCGAAGTCCAGGCGAGGACGAGGACGACGGGCCTCGAGATGCTCGAGCACTGCGCGTGCCGAGCGGTTCACCACGCGACCCTGCGTGAGACCGATACTCCTCGAAGCCTCGATGGCGGCTTCGAACCTGCCCACGTGCAGATGATAGTGAGCGTCAGAACCGATTGCTATCGGTGCGCCGACAGCAAGTGCCGCGGCAGCTATCTCGAGTTCACGATCCGACGATCCTGAGCGCGAACCATTGGGGTCGAATGAGTGGTTGTTGATCTCGATGATCACATTGTTGGCGGCCGCCGATGCGACGAATTCATCAATCCGTATGGGAAAGTCACCGTTCCCGGGATGAACGATCATATCCACGTACGGATTCTCCAGCACACGGAGAATGGCATCCGTGTTGCGGCAGATAACAGGCTCATAAAAACCGATAAGCGGATGAAAGCCGACCGAAACGAAGTCGAGCAGCTCGAGCAGCATGTCAGGCAGGTCGATCCCGTTCTCACTGTGAGGCGAAGGATTGGCTTCGACACCCTTGAGGATGCGCAGGCCGTTGTAGACCGACGGAACGACCTTCATGTTCCAGAAGTGCCACGGATGCGGCGCACCCGGCACAGACGGGCCGTGATCGATGACCGCGATGAGCTCGAGACCTTTGGCCACGGCGGCGTCAGCCAACTCGGTGACTGTGGAGTAGGCATGACCGGATGCGATCGTATGAGTGTGGAGATCGGCCAGCAGACGCACTATGCGCTCCCGCGAGCTACAGAAGCCTCCTGTTTGCCGACGCGCCAACGGTGATAGCCAACGATGAACTCGTCGATCGCGCCGTCGAGAACCGCGTCCACATTGCCGGTTTCCACCCCGGTCCGATGGTCCTTGACCATCTGATATGGGTAGAGCACGTAACTGCGAATCTGGCTGCCGAAGGAGATGTCCTTCTTCTCGCCCTTGAGCACCTCGAGTTCTTTGAGGCGACGCTCCTCTTCGCGCTCGTAGAGTCGAGCCTTCAGGATCGTGAGCGCCGTCTCCTTGTTCTTGTGCTGGCTCTTCTCGTTCTGACAGGTGACCACGATGTTGCTGGGTATATGCGTGATCCTCACTGCAGAGTCGGTGGTGTTGACGGACTGGCCACCCGGACCACTCGAACGATAGACGTCGATGCGGAGATCTTCTTCTCGAATCTCGATCTCCACGTCGTCCGGCAGCACAGGCAGAATCTCGATGCCTGCAAATGTGGTCTGACGGCGCTTCTTCTCATCGGTGGGGCTGATGCGCACAAGGCGATGCACGCCGGCCTCGGCCTGAAGCATTCCGTATGCGTTGTGGCCATGGACGGTGAACAGCGCCCGATCGATGCCGAGCTCGTTCCCGGGGGGCGCGTCGTGGATGTCCACTTTCCATTTCTTGCGGTCTGCGTACTTGATCATGATCTTCATGAGCATCTCGGCCCAGTCCTGAGCCTCAAGCCCACCTTGCCCCGGTGTGATCGTCACGATTGCGTCCCCCGCGTCGAACTCGCCGGTGAACCACGAGGACAGCTCCAGGTCGTCAACTCGCGCAGCGATCGACTTCAGGTCACGTTGCACCTCGGCGCCCAGCTCCGCGTCTTCTTCCGCGACGGCGAGCTCGTTGGCGACCTCGACGTTGTCGAGCCCCTCAACGACGATTCCATATGAGTCGACCTCATCGCGCAGAGCTGAGACGTTCGCCATGATGCCCTGAGCGACCTGTTGGTCGTCCCAGAATCCGGGCTCTGCGGTCTTCGCCTCGAGTTCCGCGATCTGGGAGGTCTTTGCGTCGAGGCGCAGATACTCACCCATCCGTTCCACTCGGGTCCGAAGGTTGGCGATATCCTGTGTCCGATCGTCGATCATGTACTCCCCTTTGTTACTCCGCTACTCAGCGGAGCCGTGGCACTTCTTGTACTTCTTGCCGCTGCCACATGGACAGGGATCGTTTCGCCCGACATCGGCGTAAGGGTCTTCTTTGTCCTTCACAACGGTTCTGTCAGCAGCCCTGCCCCCAGCGGCCACTCCAGCAGCGGCGATGACCTGCGGAGACGGTCCGGATGGTCCGGCAGACACGGCTGCGGCCTGCGCGGCCCCTCCGAATATCGACTGCTCGGATGGGGCCGAGTATGAGACCTTGTCGGTCACTACCTCCTGGGCCGGCTGACGCACTACCTGGATGTGCATGATCGTGCGCAGGAAGTCCTCATTGATGCCAGCCACAAGTCCGCCGAACATCTGAAACGCTTCGGTCTGATACTCGATGAGCGGATCTCGCTGCCCCATGGCTCGCAGTCCGATTCCGTCCTTGAGATAGTCCATCTCAAGCAGATGCTCCATCCAACGAGTGTCGATCACGCGGAGCATCACCTGGCGTTCGAGCTCGCGCAGGTTCTCCTCGCCCAACTCGACCTCTTTGACGCGATAGACCTCGAGTAGATGATCCACGATCTGGTGAGTCAGCTCGTGCGGGTTGTCAATACTGCCGCGCTTGCCGTCCAGCAGATCGTTCATGCCGGTCAGTGCTTTGAGCCAGACGTCGAGAGCGTCCCAATCCCAGTCTTCGGAGTACTTCTTCTCGGGACACAGATCGAGCACACCGGCCTCGACGACTTCATTGAACTGCTCCTGAACCCGCTCGTGGATCTCCTTGCCGTCGAGAATCTCGTTGCGCTCGCCATAGATGACCTCGCGCTGCTTGTTCATCACATCGTCGTACTCCAGAACGTGCTTACGCGCTCCGAAGTTCATGGCCTCGACCTGGCTCTGGGCGCCCTGTATGGCCTTGGACACCATGCCTGCCTGGATCGGCAGATCGTCGGGAATCTGTGTCTTGGCCATCATGTTCGAGATGCGGTCCATCCGGTTTCCGCCGAACAGACGCATGAGGTCGTCCTCGAGTGAGAGATAGAACTGCGAGACACCCGGGTCGCCCTGGCGGCCGGAACGACCTCGCAACTGATTGTCGATACGACGCGAGTCATGTCGCTCGGTGCCTATCACGCACAAGCCGCCCGATGCCAGTACCTGCTCGTGTGCGACAGCACAGAGCGCTTTCGCCTCATCGAGAGCCGCGATGCGCTGCTGGTCCGTGGCTTCATCGGCAGGTATTCCCTCGCCGATCAGGATGTCCTCGGTCAGGAACTCCGGGTTGCCGCCCAGGATGATGTCAGTACCGCGGCCGGCCATGTTGGTTGCTATCGTGATGGCCTGCGGGCGCCCGGCCTGCGCAACGATGTGCGCCTCGCGCTCATGCTGCTTGGCGTTGAGGACCTCGTGCTTGATGCCCCGCTTGTCCAGCAAGCGGCTCAAACGCTCCGAGTTCTCGATGGAGATCGTGCCGACGAGGCACGGTTGCCCCGCCTTGTGACGCTCCGTGATGTCGTCGGCCGCCGCATTGAACTTGGCTTCGACGGTTCGGTAGATCAGATCGTTACGGTCGTCACGGATCATGGGCTGGTTGGTGGGTATTACCATGACCGGCAGCTTGTAGATCTCGCGGAACTCCTGATCCTCGGTGACTGCAGTACCGGTCATACCGGCAAGCTTGTCGTAGAGTCGGAAGAAGTTCTGCAGGGTGATGGTTGCGAGTGTCTGGTTCTCCTCGCGCACGTGCTGCTTCTCTTTGGCCTCGATCGCCTGGTGCAGACCCTCGGAGTAGCGACGACCGACCATGAGTCGACCTGTGAATTCGTCGACGATCATGACCTCGCCGTCCTTGACGACGTAGTCCACGTCCTTCTTGAACAGGAACTGCGCCTTGAGCGCCTGCTGTAGGTGATTGACCATCTGGCCGCTGGGATCAGAGTAGAGATCCTCTATGTCGAGCCACTGCTCGACTTTGGAGATGCCGTCCTCTGTGGGCGCGATCGTGCGCTTGGCCTCGTCGAGCTCGAAGTCGATCTCAGGCTTGAGCCTGTGGATCACCTTGGCGAACTGCTTGTACGCATCAGCGGACTTGGTTCCTGCGCCCGAGATGATGAGAGGCGTGCGTGCTTCGTCGATCAGGATCGAGTCGACCTCGTCGACGATGGCGTACGCATGTCCGCGGTGCACGCGGCGCTCGGGACGAACGACCATGTTGTCGCGCAGATAGTCGAAGCCGAATTCGCTGTTGGTGCCGTAGACCACGTCAGCCTGGTAGGCGATGATGCGCTTGCTCTGATCCATCTGCGCCTGGATCAAGCCGACCTTCAGGCCCAGGAACTCGTATACGCGGCCCATCCACTCCGAGTCACGCTTGGCCAGGTAGTCGTTGACCGTGACCACGTGCACCGGATTGACCAGTCCATTGAGATAGCCGGCGAGGGTTGATACAAGCGTCTTTCCTTCACCGGTCTTCATCTCGGCGATCATGCCTTTGTGAAGCACCATTCCGCCTATGAGCTGAACGTCGAAGTGCCGCATTCCGAGCGATCGAACGGCGCCTTCCCTACAGATGGCGAACGCCTCAATGAGCAGGTCGTCCAGTGTTTCGCCCTTTTCGAGACGATCACGGAACTCCTGCGTCTTGGCGCGAATGGCATCGTCGGAAAGGGACTTGACCTGGTCTTCCAGGGCGTTGATCGCAGCGACCTTGCCCTCGAACTGTCGAAGCTGTCGATTCTCGCCCATTGTGAGCATTTTGCTGAGGATGTTTGCCATGAGATACCACGCCTCTTCGAGTGGGGTGGATACGGAGGTAAAACCCTCAGGATTTTAGCACACGGGAGGCAGATGCCCAGTCTATGAGACGCACGTGGTCGGTGACTTGAAGCCACCGACCACGCATGGGGCCGAATGCACCTGCGGCCCGAGCGTCCGTTGATCACAGCTCCCGTCAGGTGCCCCTCAGGAGTCTCCCTCTCCTCACCTTTCGAGCTGCAACCGAGGTCGCCCGCAATGTCCCTGTCGGGAAGCCACACGAACCCTCGCCCATCCAGTAGAACCGGACACGCAGACCATATCCGTGCCATCCAAGTGGGTTCTTACCAGAATCCTCCCGCAGGCAAGAAGAGACAGACACTCTCGGGAGTTCAACCGCTTATCTCCTCCAAACGGTAACGCAATGTGAATCTGTCACACTTATGACCGTTCATACCGACCGCTTGTCGCGCCAAATCTACCAGTTGCTCCGTTTGTCGCCGATATATAACCATAGAGCAAGAGATAGCGCGACCGAACTTCCGGGGAGGAGGGCACGCGATGCGACCGAACAGCAAAATCCTGCAGAAGCGTGTTCGCGAGTCCCTCTGGGTCGGCGGCGTCGCACTGCTTCTCAGTCTGCTGGTCGGCACGGCACCCGCCATGGCGTCCACCGCAGGCTTTGAGAGCATCCAGGACTACACGCCCAGCGCCATTCAAACCGAGCTTGTCATCATCAACGGCTCTGTCACCAGCAACCAGGGTGCGCCCCTGGCCGACGCAACCGTACGCCTCTACCGTGCCTCAGACGATGGGACATGGCCGGTCGCCGCCACCCTCAAGAGTGACGCCTCTGGCGCGTTCCGCCAGACAGACCTCCCTGCCGGCGACTATCGAGTCTGGTTCGACGTTCCCGACTCGCTCTATGTGAGCGAGTACTTCCATGACGCCACCGATTTCGACCAGGCCTTCATAGTGGAAACCGTTCCCGGCGATGAGGTCTGGGGAGTCATCGGCACACTCACCAAGTACGCTTGGCTGAGCGGAACGGTCAAGAACTGGGACGGATCGAGTGCGCTGTCAGGCATCACGGTTGAAGTCAACACGCTCAAGAGCTACGGATGGCATCGCGAGATCACCGCAACGACCGATGCACTGGGCTACTGGCGAGTGCGCCTCCCTGTGAATGACTACTACGTGGCCTACAGCGATCCGACCGACAAACACTACGACAGCTTCCACAAGAACGCAGATACCGCCGACGAAGCTCGAGCTGCAGTCCTCGTCGTCGAGGGTACGGATCTGGAAGCACGCATGGACACAGACGGCACGATCGAGGGCGTGGTGACCAACATCGCCGGAACACCGCTCGACCGAGTGCTCGTGGAGGCGTACCGACTGGTTGCCGACGAATACATGCTCGCAAGCGAAGTTCTCACTGGTGATTCGGGTCGATTCGCACTGAGCCTCCGCACCGACTCGTACGTCCTGCGTTTCTCCGATGAAGCCGGTCGCTACTTGGGCGAGTACTACAACGACGTCGTCGCACCCGAGCTCTCCACCGCGATCGTCGCCACATTAGGTGGCAACGAGGTCGCGGTCGCTCTGGATTCCGCGTCGCATTTGTTGGGCTCGGCTCGCGATGCACGGACCGGCTCCCCCCTCAGTGGCGCATCGGTCACTCTCATGGCTGTAGGCAATGACGCTAAGCTGATCGAGACCGACATGCGCACTTCAGTCGCAAGCGACGGCACCTTCTCCTTTGAAGCTGTGCACTCAGGCAACTACACGATTCGCGTAGACGTTGCAGGGGCTCCTGGCGCCGCTTGGTTCCTTGGTGATACGCGCCAAGCCACCGCAGCGTCAGCTTTCGAAGTGTCGACAGACACCACCATCTCGGACCTGGACGTCTTGGGCGCATACGACGCAGATGCGCCTCTCACCACCAGTAATGCCATCAACCGTGTTCTCGTCGCCCCCACAACGCTCGCGCTCACCGCAAGCGACGCGACGGCAGTGGAAACGACCTACTACCGCATCGACAACGGAGCGTGGACGAGTGGCACGTCTCCCGAGCTCGAGACCATCGGCTCGCACGTGCTCGAGTTCTACTCGGTCGACACCCTTGGTACCGCCGAGGAGATCCGAACCGAGACCCTCAGGGTATTCGACAGCGCAGTGACCTACCTGTCGTTGGCCGGTTCCAGCCGATACGAGACAGCGCTCGAGATCTCGCGCAATGCATTTCCAGAGGGAGCAGACGCCGTCATCATAGTGACCGGCGCCAACTGGCCCGACGGTCTGGGAGCCTCGGCTCTGGCCGGCGTGATGGATGCGCCAGTACTGCTCGTGCCGACCGACTACATCCCGGGCAGCGTGATCACCGAGCTCGGCCGTATCGCCCCACAGCGGACTATCATCGTCGGAGGAACCAAGGCGGTCAGCACAGAGGTTGAAGGCTACTTGAACGAGATGCTGGGCGCCGCGAACGTGGACCGCATCGGTGGCACATCACGCTACGACACCGCGGCACTGGTCGCGCGCCGCATGATGCAGGTACTGAGCGACCAGGGAATCGCGTGGGACGGCTCCTACTTCCTGAGCTCCGGCGCCAACTTCCCCGACGCACTCGCCGCGTCCCCGCTGGCAGCCAGCCAGCGCTGGCCGATCCTGCTCACCGGAACCGATGCCTTGAGCGCCGAGACCTCCGCGTTCCTGACAGATCACGACATCGCCCAGGGCTTCGTTCTGGGAGGACTGAACGCAGTGTCTGACGCAGTGGTCTCACAGGCTCACGCGGTCAGCGGCTCCCCGCTCGAGCGCATTTCAGGCTCAACCCGCTACCAGACGGCCCTTGCACTAGCTGAGTTCAGCATGGACCGCGGTCTCCTAGATTACTCACGAATCGCCGTTGCCACAGGTCAGTCTTTCCCTGACGCGATGACCAGCGGTGTCCGTCAGGCCAAGAATGGCTCGGTACTGGTGCTGACCCCAGGTACCAGCCTTGACCCGGGCGTGGTCGACCTCATCGCCCAAGAGGGCATGACTGAAGTGCGCGAGGTGACTTTCATTGGCGGAGCGTCCGCAATCTCCCAGGAGGTTCGCGAGACTCTGGCAATGCGCCTGGCGGCAATGGAGAACTAATCCTGGACCTCCAGCGGTGTCGCGGGTCCATCCTCCATGGCGAGAATGCAGTCATACAGCTGTCGCGTCGCCTGAGAAGGATCAAGACCGAGGTCCTCGGCCAGCCGGTCCTTGCATGATATGTAGGTTTCTATCGCGGCCCCGCGCTGTCCAACCTCGATCTGTCGCTTGAGCGCCTCCTGGTACAGGTCCTCACGCCATGGATCCTGAGCGATCGCCCTACGTAGAAGGTGAATGGCACGCGGCTGCTCGTCGATGGACGTGAGCAGGTTCGCGGCGCGCAACATTGCGTCGCCAAACTCGGTTCGATAGTGCGTTCGAGCATCGTCGAACCAGTCCTCGTAGAGATCACCGGGCAGAAGCGGGCCTCGATAGATCTCCGCCATGCGTTCGTACGAACGAGCTGCCGCTTCGATGCGTCCCTCATCGACAGCCACGCGCGCTTTGGAGTTGGCAGCTTCGAACTCATCGACATCTGAGCGCATTGTCGCTGATACCGCCCTGCACACACCGCCAACACTTTCCATGAAGGGACACTGCGTGCTCTTCTCAGCGTCCGGCATGAGCGCAGATTTCATGGCACTCCACACGACATATAGATTGTTGCGCGCCCGGGTCTCGTCCATTTCCGGCCAGAGGTGCTCAAGAATGATATCGCGAGGGACGTCAGCGCCCTGCTTGACCACCAGCATTGCGAACAGCAGGCGCGCCTTGCGCTTGCGCCAGTCCCGGTCGGCTACGACGTGATCTCCAATCCTAACTTCGAGCCCACCGAACAGCTTGATCCTGCAAGGCGCCTCGTCTGACTCGTTCTCCAGCTCGGTAGTC
Source organism: Actinomycetota bacterium (assembly GCA_027859125.1). GTDB lineage: Bacteria > Actinomycetota > Coriobacteriia > Anaerosomatales > UBA3086 > UBA3086. Next base: position 11,805 of record JAQIBK010000264.1, read on the forward strand.
TCCTCGTCTCCCACGATTCGCGCCGACAAACGGTGCCATGCGTCGGGCTCCATGACGGATCTGGCCGCCAACAGTATGCGGCGGGCGTCATGCGGCAGAACCATTCGAAGCAGGTGTGCCGGCAAACGGTCTGGATCGATGGCCGATGCAAGAAGTCCCAGCAGCTCGGGGAACGCTCGAACGTACATGGCGATCTGCCAGTTCGAGCTCTCGCTCATGATGTAGTCCTCATGCTCCATGAAGCGGCTGACCGCCTCATCGATCCTGCCGTGCCTACGAGCAACCTCGGCAAGAATCATGTCAGCCCTGAGCACGTGATACGAAGCGTCTGCCGCCGCGCACTCGGATCTGATGCTGGCGGCCTGCCCTGCAGCTGCACCCGTATCGCCAAGTGCCAGCAAGTTTGCAGCAATCTCAAGCACAGCAAGCCACTGCATCCACTTGTATGCCACTAGGGTAGTCATTTCAAGAGCTGCCTCTGCTTGGACGAGAGCACCCTGGGCGTCACCGGATGCGCGCCTCCAAACGGAGTGATATACCAGACTGTGCGCGAGACCAACATTGTCAGAAGCCTGCTCGCATCCGTCTATTGCCTTCTTCATCGCGGTCTCAGCCTGATTCCACAGTCCCAGCCCTGCTTGTGCGCACGCCATGCTGCTTTCGTAGCCATATGCCAAAACTCTGTGACCTCTTCGCTCGCACTCAGCAATCGTGTCAGCCAGTACTGCTTGTGCGCGCTCAAGTCTCGCCATTTCTACTAGCACAGTTCCAAGATTTCCTGAACCTTGCATACGGAGGCTGTGGCTTATTCCCTTCACGTCGCTGAGCCGAACACAGAGAGAAAGTACTTCTGCCCATTGACCTCCCAATAGACCCAGAATCGCAGTAGTGCTGGTGACAACTCGCCCTTCCACCTCGGGTGAAACGCTTCGATCCCCGAGCATGGCCGCAGCTCGATCTGAATGCTCGCGAGCATGAGAGAGCTGACCTGTGCACGCGTAGCATGCACCCAGATACGCATGTGCCAAGGCAATACTGTCAGCTGCGGTCTCCGCACCCGACTCAAGAATAGACTCAAGGGATTCCGTTGCATCGTGCATCAGACCTAGGTCAATTTGTAGCCTCGCGACGAGCATCAGAGCGTCGAGGTGCACCCCATTGCTTCGCTCGTAGCCCGCGAGATCACGAGCAACCTTCGCTTTGCGAAGTGACTCGGAGTAGTCAGATGTCTCACGAAGCATGGCCGCCTGCAGCAAGAGTAGAGCTGGCCGCTTAAGTAGTGCCCCGCGGCCAATCCGGCTAAGTGCGCCCTCTAGGTGACGCGTGTCACCAGTCTCCAGAAGTCTCCGCCCACTTCTCTCCAGCCATGAAGCCAATCGCTCCGTGTCATCCTGATCAATGAGCAGCCCAAGAAGCCGCCCGTGGTCGAACCGCTCATCAAGCACGTGCAGCACAGAATCAAATATCCCGTCCGCATCCTTCACGCAGGCACCAACGAATGATTCGTCGGTGAAAGCCACCACCGCCAAGTCATGCGCGTGGAACCTGATATCGACGTCGTTCTCTACTGACACCCTGAGAAGGGGAATGCACCTCGCGATTGCATACAAAGACCGGGGCCGAATGTCCTGAACAACTGACCTCAGTTCAGCAAGTGATCCGTGCCGCAACAGCACACAGGCATATAGAATACGAATCTGTTTGGCCGAGAGTTGGGTTGCAGCAGAGCTAACCAGAAGTCCCGCCATGTCGAGTGGAAGAGGCTGGCCCGCAACTGCAGTGTCCAGGTCAAGCGTCTTCTCGTGGCGACAAACCACGGAAAGAAGTGCCGCCTGCCCAAGCGTGAGGACGTGAGCCCTTTCGACATGCTCAGCGTCAAGCTCCTCGTCACATTCCATCAGCTGGGCAATCTCAGACCGACTGAATCTAAGATCCTCTGCATCTACAACGGCCCATGAGCCAACGTCTGCAAGATATTGTGAGGGCAGAACTCGACTTGTCACTATCAGCGAGTAGCCCTTGGGAGACGCCCGAGTGAGAATATCCCGAACTGAATCGACAGCACACAACCCATCCTGCAAAGACAAGTTGTCGAGAATCACACAGCAGCAGCCGCTGCATAGAGCCGCAAGTCGGTTGGCCAACTCAAAGTCACGATCAACTTCCTCAGAGGGGGGCAGCAGAATGGGTCGTTCCGTCGACATCTTCGCAGCACCATCAGCTGCACGAATCAACGCCAACTTCAATGAGGATGTTGACTCGCCACAATCGGAACAGTCAACCCACACCGTCGTTTGGTCGCCAACTCTTTCACCAAGCTGCCTTGCCAGTACACTCTTCCCGTAGCCGGCCGGCGCAACAATCAGGAGCGGACCATTCGGCTGTTTCGGCACAGTCTCGAGAAGCCGATATCTCAGTACCTCATGTGTTCCCACATAGCCCTCCCCCAATGAAGAATGCAGTCCTCCCAAGTGCGATTCCTCTAGAACTCCTCATCACGAACGAGCCCCCTGCCCCTCTCCCGGCTCTGACCGAGCATCGTCGTTATTAGAAGCACCGCTACACCAACGAACAGAAGCATGTCGCCAACGCTCACAATAGTCCTCACATAGGTTGGGCCTGGAACCGGAAGAACATCTGCCAACACCATCAGTGGAGTATGTGCTCCGGCAACGAAGTAGAGTCCTCGAGCAGACTCAATCACGGGAATCATATCCTGGACTCCCGCAATGTGCGCAGCAGTACGAGAGATAGGCATCCCAAAGTTGACCGAGATCACCAAAGCGTTGAGCGCCACTCCTAGGGCCATGAGGTTCATACCATTTACGTCCAGATTTAGTAGCGCAGTACCCACAACAAGAAACGCCGGAATCATCCACAGCCAGTACTGCGCGTGACTGTCGAGACCGAATTCTTGGGCAAGCCTAGGTAGCAAGAACTGGCCCGCAAGAGCGACCACTAGAACCCCCTCCCCCCGCAAACGCAACAATCCCAGACTTCTTGGATCCCCGCCAAGCAAACGCCCAATGATCAGAGCAGCCAGAATTATTAGCAGAATTATCAAGCCGATACACCCTGAATCCTGGCTGCCACCCTACATGTTGCTGACTGTACTCGGAAAGCCAATCCAGAATCCAAACACTCCCCAAACCTCAGAGTCTCGTCACTCGCCGCATCAGCTGAAACAGTGCCCTTGTCATCGATATCGCTTGCCAAACTAGATATGTACACCATGAGAGCAGTACCAGGATTCACGCTCGACTCCATCTCGCCCGCAGACAGAAGTCTCAGAGCAGGCATTATTGGCGCGAGAAATCGAACATCCTGCAACGCCTCAGCCGCATGTGTCACCTCACCATGCACACCTTGCTCCACAGACTCTGCTTCGGTTCCCAGCAAATCAACATCGTGAAGAAGCGCAACGTAGCTCAGATGCTCGAGCTTTGTGCCCCTGAGGCCAATCTCCATGCCGATCATTCGTGCCACAGCTGCCACCCGATTCGCATGACCCTGTCGACTGGGATACGCTGCCTCAATTGCATCAGCAAGGGCCTCCAGCGTTGCCCTGTATGTATGCCGAATCTCTAGCAGCGAGGAGAACGCTTGACGCATAACCAGAAGCAGAACAGCCACTATCATCAGGCCCCAAAGCCCGGTGTCTGGCCGCAGCACGATTATGAGTAGCGCGGCGGACACCTGAGAAGCAAGTAACGGTGCCTGGAAGGACAGGTTGCTGACTATCAAGCGAAATAGCGGCTGCGACTCAGCGGCATAGGACTGCACCTGGGAGAGAACCAAGTCAACCACTACAAACATCAGACAGAGGGTTGCTGCCTTTGCAAAGAACGGAAGACCCCTAGAGGAATTGAAGGACAGACTGCCCAGCTCGTTGTAGGCGATAGACAGCAGTAGCATCGCCCCCGCGCGACGCGCCAATCGAGCAGCAAGCTGCGGATATCCACCGACACCGTGCCTCAGAACATGTGCCAGTACTCGGGAGAATAAGAGAACGATTATGGCGCCCAAAGCTCCCAGTTCGATAACGGATACAAATACAACCCCAGTATCAACATGAATCGAGTCACCGTGGGGAAGCCACAAATCAAAGAGATTCAGAAAGAATATTGCCGCGAAGAACTCCAGTGCAGTTGGTAGGAGGATATCACCACTGTAAGCCGCAGCCAGCGCAACAAACAGAGCTACGGCAACCGTTTCCCCAACGGGTCTTCTCCAGGAGTTCTTGATCATGCGATCTGCTCCTCCTGTTCCGAAGATCCTTCCAGTGCCGCAATCAGGGCGTCTACAATCTTGGAGTCAAACTGAGATCCAGAACAGCGGCGCAGTTCCTCTTTCGCATTAGAATCACTCATCGCCGGCCTGTAGGCTCGCGCAGATGTCATCGCGTCAAAGCTGTCTGCCACTGCAAGAATGCGCGCTCCGAGGGGAATTTCGTCACCAGCCAGTCCGGCCGCATACCCATGACCATCAACCCGCTCGTGATGAAACCGCACGTGATTCTCAATGTCGGCAAGATTCGGGATGCGTGAGACTATGTTCGCCCCAATGTCGGGATGCTCTTGTACCGCCCCATACTCTGAGTCCGTCAATCGCGCGGGCTTCCGCAGAATCTGATGGCTAATTCCCACTTTCCCTAGATCATGTAGAAGAGCCGCAAGTCTCAATCTCTCAACTTCCGCCTCGGGCACATTCATGGCAACCGCAATCTGTTGCGCGAATCTCGCAACGCGCTCTGAGTGCCCTCGCGTGTACGGATCCTTGGCCTCAATCGCGCCAACCAAGGACCTCACGGTGTCTACATACGCGTCCTTCAACTGAATATAGCTCAGATGCATCTGACGCGACACGGCCAGCGGTACGACGAACAACACAAAACCCCATAGACTGACGGCAAGTACTTCTGCAATCACAAAGCCCAGAAGCGCCAAGGCAAACTGAAGTGGTGCTGTCCAAGCTACGCCCGATTTCCACACCTCTTTCATCGGAATACCGCGGAATAGTGAGACACCCACACTCACCAGACCAGCGTTGATGATGTAGCTCACTGTCGCAAGCAAGAACAACGACCACAGGATGTGAGGAAAGTCCGCCGCGCTGATAGAGGCGAACTCCGCAGCGTTGCCGTCATACAAAGTCCGCCCGCCGGCCGCAATATACGCCCACGTCCCAAGTACACTTGAGAGAATCAACTGCGCGAGATTGAACGCTACCACAGGGACAGGAGTTCCTCGGCGGAAATCATCGAAGCTAATCCCCGAAAGCGCCGCAACCAACGCCGTCGCCGTTGGGCCCAACAGCACTGCCGCTGCAAGAGACAACGGATAGGCTATTGACATGCTTCCTCCACCCGGAAGATCCAGTGAAAGATTCTCGGCCACAACCACGGCGCACGCAAGCAGCCAGAACACGGGAGGAGCATAGAGAGGGAACACCTCAATAGACACCAACAGGACAACCACAGCCAGCAAGAACACGGCTGCCGCTACAATTGAAAATGGACGAGGAACGGCTCTCTGTTTCATGAGCCGTTCCTCGTCCTGATGCAAGCGGACCAAGCCTGTGGATAAGTGATGGTATTTAGCAGACCTTCAGCCACGCCCCACCGCTGAGAACAACCGCGGCGAGAGAGCTGAGCAGAATGATTACTCGCTTCATGAGAAGACCCCCTGTCGAAAGCTATGGTCTTCCCCCATTCCGCTAGTAATGGAAGAACCCTGTCCGCTCCGCTTGTTCGTATGCGTACAGTGTTCAAACCGATTTCCACGGCGTTGGTCCAAACTTTGGTTATGTGGTTTTCAAAGCACCCAGTCGCCTGTTGATGGCGTCAAGGGTTGCTCGAACGATTGAGTCTTTCTCGCTTTGCTTCACGAGGGCAGATCCTGCGAAGGTCTGCTCTCCCAGCGGCGACACGTGCGCAACACAAGCGACTGCGACCTTCTCCCGACCTAACTGGGTGATGGTCACATCCTCAAGGGCGAAGCTATTGGTTCCATCTGCGTACTGCTCGATTGCGTTGAGAGTCGCTAGAGCAACCAGCCGCTGACGACCGGTCTGACTCGCCGGCCCAGTCGCTTCACCAATGCACTCCTCGCCACCCAATTCCAAGTGGACGGTGACGGTGGAGTACACACCGGAGACCGCCGCGTGTATTGAGACGATCTTTGCCCTATCATCCTTGGGCTTGGAGCCATTGGAGGGCATTGCCTCATGGCCCAACTGAGCAATTGAGATCTTCTTGTGGTCGATCGCAATCCCAAAGCTGGCCATTATCGTGGATTCGACGTCACGAACAAGCTGCTTGGGAGACTTGGTGGGAAGTGCGAGAACGTGCACCTCGAGAATGTGACCCTCGGGCGACGCAACCACCCGAGCCGCTTTGATCTCAGCGACCTGAGACAGTGCAGCCTCAATGTCCTCAACACGCACATTCGAAATGCTCTGGTCCACTGGAGCCCCCTGCTTCGACGTTTGCTGTCACTCGTCTCCATGGAGCGGGCCGTGCCACTATGACGGACGCGTGCGCCCGCTACTCATTCACTCTAGGTGTCGCGGTAGTCGCATGTCAACGAAATCGGCAAGTGATGACCGTCACACTTCTTAACGAATCGTCCCATTTGGACGCAGAAGAGACGCCCTTCCGGGCGTCCCTTCGAGAACACATGGGGCTCGAGTCCTAGCCGATGCGTGACTCGATCAGTCCAAAGTCTCCATCGTGACGGCGATACAAGACGTTGACCGCATCGTTGTCAACAGCATTGAAAACGAAGAAGTCATGACCCAGGAGTTCCATCTGCAGAATCGCCTCGTCGAGGGTCATCGGTTTGAACTCCATGATCTTGGTCTTGACGAGCGCTGCCTCGGGCTCTTCCGGCTCCATGATCTCAGGAGCCCGCATTGCGGCGGCACCCATACGTGCAGAGTGCCTATTCTGCTTCTTGCCCTTGTACTTGCGGAACTGACGCTCAAGCTTGTCCGCCGCAAGATCGATCGCGGCGTACATGTCAGTCGCGGCCTCTTTCGAGCGAATGACCGGGCCCTTGGTGAACACCGTTATCTCTGCAACCTGATTGTTCTCAATCGACGGGTTCTTCTCAACATAAAGCTCGACTTCCGTCGTCATCGTTTCATGATCCATTATCTTGCTCGTGCGTCCGATCTTCTCCTCGGCGTACTCTCGGATGGGTGGCGTGACAGCCATGTGGCGACCCTTGACGATCATCTTCATTGGTTGCCTCCTGTTGAGTGACGTCCCTTATATAGAAGATACCCACAGGGGACTAGTTGATGTGCCCCAGGAAGTCCTTTGTTCGATCACTTTTCGGGAAATCGAATACCTGCTCCGGGGTGCCCTGCTCCTCGATGACCCCTTCGTCCATGAAGATCACCCGATCGGCCACATCCCGCGCGAAGCCCATTTCGTGAGTCACGACCATCATGGTCATGCCGTCGGTCGCAAGCTTCTTCATGACATCGAGCACTTCTCGTACGAGCTCGGGGTCGAGTGCGGACGTCACCTCGTCGAACAGCATGACATGAGGTTCCATGGCGAGGGCGCGTGCCATGGCGACTCGCTGCTGTTGACCTCCGGAGAGTTGGATCGGAAACACATCCGCCTTGTCAGATAAGCCCACCGCCTCGAGCGTCTCCAGCGCCACGCGTTCGGCCTCGTCCTTGGAGCGCTTCAGCACCTTCTGCTGGGCGAGCATGACATTGCCCTTGGCGGTCAGATGCGGGAACAGGTTGAACTGCTGGAACACCATGCCGACCCGCTCACGGATCTTGTTGATGTCCGTCTTGGGATTGGTGATCTCATCGTCCTCAATGAATATCTTGCCGCTGGTTGCCTCTTCCAGCCTGTTCACGCATCGGAGCATCGTGGACTTCCCAGAACCCGACGGGCCCAGAATGACGACGACTTCGCCCTTGGCGATCTCCATATCCACACCGCGGAGCACCAGAAGCTTGCCGAACCGTTTATGCAAGTTTTCTATGCGGATCATCGGTTCAGCCATCTCAGGCACTCTCCTTGGCGAACTTGCGTGACCAGAAGCCGCTACCCGGCTTCTTCACTTTCTTCTCCGGACCACGGCCCGTCTCGGCTATCGACAGCCTCTCTTCGAGGCTGGCCACGAAACGGCCCAGCGGAAGCGTCAACAGCAGATAGAAGCCGGCCGCAGCGATGTACGGCGACATGTTGAACGTGCGCGCCTGCACCGTACGTGCCTGGAGCGTGAGCTCGAACACGCCGACGGAGAACGCCAGTGAAGTGTCTTTGAACAGCAGAATGAACTCGGACATCATCGTGGGCAGGATGCGGCGCACCGTCTGCGGGATGACGACGTATGCCATTGACTGCGGTACGGACATGCCCAGCGAACGAGCTGCCTCGAGCTGACCCTTGTGGATCGACTGGATGCCTGCGCGGAAGATCTCGGCCATGTACGCCGACGAGTTGAGCGCGAGCGCGATGATGATGCGGTAGTACTGCGTCGCATCGACCTTGTACAGCGACCACGAGGCCAGCGGTCCCAGGCCATCGATGAGGTTCTTATAGAAGGGCAGGAACGTGATCCCGAAATACACGAGTAGGATCTGCACGAGCAACGGGGTGCCGCGCACGAGATCGATATAGAACGTAGAGGGCCATCGCACCCAACGGGACTTGGCCATCTTCATGAAAGACAGAGCGAGCCCGCCGGGCATGGCGATTATGTAGCCGAAGAACAGGATCAGCACGGCGACCTGGAAGCCCTTCACGAGCACGGGCAGCGCCTCTGCGATGATCACCGGCGAGAAGAACAGGTGCAAGAACGGCTGATCCTCGATCCAGAGCACGAGGCGCTGACCGATGTTGGGCTTAGGGATGATCACCGCAGCATCGGGAAGCATCGTCTCAAGTGAGCCATAGAAGGCGGTGCCCGAAAGGTCGTAGTCGCCGGGGCTCTCCGGTGTCGTGAGTCCCTCGATCGTGATCTCGATCGGGTCGTCGGAGCCGAGACCCTCCAGGAAATCGATCTCGATCACGTCTTCTACCATGGTCACGTCAGCGCCCTCGGTCGAAACGAGAACGTTGCGTCCCTTGACCTGATCGGGTCGTAGCTCCTGAGGGAAATCGAGCTCGACTCGAGTCAAGTCCGTGCTGCCCGGTTCGAGCACCAGAGTGACGATGCTGACCGCGGCGGTGAGCTTGGTGGTCTGGGTGTCAACGGACAGATTGGCCTCTGGAGCAAGAGATGCACCTGCGATGGCGGGGAGGAAGACAGCGCCAACGAGAATCGCGATCAGAGCCAATGCTACCCGACGCATGTGTGCTTGCACGTGAAGTTCTCCTCGCGTTCAATACGGGCGGAAAACGTATGGAGCCGGCAGCGTAGTCGCCACCGGCTCCATACTACACCACGCTGGAGCGTGATATCCCCTCCCCAGCGAAAGACCACTCGAACCCGAATTACGGGGTCTCGCCGAACCACTTCTTGTAGATCTCGTCGTAAGTGCCGTTGGACTTGATGGTCGCCAGCGCTACGTTGACCGCATCGCGAAGGCCAGTGTTCTGGTCGCTGAATGCGAAACCATACTGCTCGTTGGTGGTGATCTCTTCAACGAGCTTCAAGCCACGAGCCTCGTCCTTGACGATGTCCGCGGAGATCGGCAGGTCGTTGACAACACCGGCGATCTCACCGGACTGCAGGGACTGCATGGCCTGCAGAATGTTCTCGAACGGAACGACCGTGGCGCCCTCAGGCAGGTTGTCGTTCGCATATGCCTCGCCCGTGGTGCCGGACTGAACACCGATCTTCTCGCCGACCAGATCGGCCAGGGTCGTGTACTCGGAGTCCTCCGCAACGGCCAGCGACTGGTTGGAGTCGATGTAGGCGTCGGAGAAGTCGATGGACTCCTCACGCTCCGCGGTGATGGTCATGGCGGACGCGATCATGTCGAACTCGGTACCACCCTGAACACCAACGATGAGAGCGTCGAAGTTGTAGGTCTTGAACTCAACATCAAGTCCCAATTCCTCGCCGATGGCGGTAGCAATGTCAACGTCGAAACCGAGAACCTCAGAGCTGTCGTCGATGTACTCGAACGGCGGGTAGGCCGTGTCCGAGCCAACGATGATCTTGCCATCCTGGATGAGGGTGTACTCATCCACTGCATCGTCGGTAGCCTCATCAGTGGTCTCGTCGACAGTTGCCTCTTCGTCGGTGTCGGCATCATCACTGGAACACCCAGCGACGCCGAAGACACCAAAGCAGAGCGCGAGCGCGAGCAGTAGTACGAGCATCTTGCGTGCGTTCATCGTTCCTCCTTGTGATTCTCCAGTTAACACGGGCGCCTCCCAGCGCCTCCGAATTGTTTAACTTTACACCAAATGAATCAATAAGTGGTGTGAATGAATCATATATGCAGTTTCGCGCCAATAATACTCAACGCTGATCACCCGGGCGTGAAGCCTCCCGGGGGCTACTCGGGTAGCGCGAGTTCCGGTAGGTCGCCGACCCACTTCGAGCGGATGGTGTCGAGAACTCCGTCGGCATGCATTATGTCTAGAACGGCACGAATCTCTGTCTCAAGATCCTGCGCTTCCGCTCCCACTACGACGCCGATGGGCACGCCATCGGCGAGCTGCAGCGAGAACGCGGCGTTCTCGTAGTCTCTGGCGATATAGGCACCGACAAGAGCGTCCCCGGCGACAGCTTCCGCCTCTTCGTCCACTAGGGCGTCGAAAGCCTCTCGTAGTGACGGATAAGCGGACGCGAAGCCTGCCCCGTATTCATGCTCAAGCAACCAGAATGCCTCGCTCCCCTGCTGGGCGGCGATGCTCATGGAGCCCAACTCGGCACGGGTGACCGGGGCTCCATCGACAGTGAACACCACTGGGGCTCCAGTCATGTAGGCACCTGCGAAACGCAGCGTGGTCGCGTTCTTCTCATTGAACGGCACACCGAACACCAGATCGACATCGCCACTCTCCAGTTCCGAAGCAGCATCATCGACAGTCACGTCCACTATCTCAAGCTCAAGACCCAGTTCACTTGCCATCACGGACGCGACGTCCACATCGATTCCAGCCTGTGTTTCCTTGTCCACACCGCCGAACGGCGGGTAAGAGAGATCGATCCCCACACGAAGCACGCCTGCCTCACCGATCACGGGGGGATCGATCAGTGCGGTCAGTTCCGGTGTCTCGGCATCCGACTCAGAGTCCGATGAACAGCCGACCACTGTCGCAAGCGATATCGCCAGTGCTAGAACCAGCGTGATCCTAAGTGCACGTACCATCATGTGCCTCCTTGGCAAGTGAGTGCTTCCACCCGGCTGACCTGGTCTTTGACCCCACACTCGCATACTGGAGCTTCCGCTTGATGTGATCTCACTACCGGCTCTCTCGCACCGAACAGCCCTTATGGCCGTTAACGGACGGTACGACTTACCCCTAAGGCGCGCCATGCTCACACACGAACCCGAAGGTTCGAGGTTTACGTGGATCCTTTTGACCGCACCTGCCATGGACTAGGACCCCGAAAGATCCGCAACCACAGACCCGGGTGGAAGCGAACACGATTCTAGCAGAATCCATGCCCGCGCTGGAGTATGGACAAACGCAACCAGCTCACCACACCCGCGCCACGACCGCAGTCCTGACACGACTGGCCCCGGCATCCAGGAGACACGCTGCTGCTCCCGACAGCGTTGCTCCCGTCGTGAGCACGTCATCGACGACAAGTATGTCGCGACCCAACGGCTGCGCCGCGACCTGAAAGGAGTCGCTTGCATTGACGGCTCGCTGCTCTCGATCCAGCCCGCGTTGATCGAGAGCACGTCCACGGGTCAGAAGCTGCTCGTGGGGTCTATCGAGTCGCCTCGCCAGGGCTCCCGCGAGCGCCGAGCCGTGATCGAATCCCCGGCGCGCAATCGCCGCTTTGCTGGCAGGCACGCCACACACGACATCCGGCTTCCAGCCCCTCTCGAGCACGGGGGCAGCGAGAAGTTCGGCCAGCACCTCGGCCAGTCTTCGCTCGTTCGAGTCCTTGTGCAATGTCACCATACGGGAAAGCGGTGCCTGCAGGAGTCCCGCGCTGACCGCATCAGTGAAAGGGAACTCCGAGTTCCAGCACTCGGTGCACACCAGCCATCCGTGAGGGGCACCGCAGCGCTCGCAGGCTGTCGTCGGATCCACAAGTGCGATCGCTTCCCTGCAAGCATCGCAGAGCAATGAGCCCGGCAGGTCGCAGCCGGCACACCTTGTAGGCCAGAGCAGTTCGCGCAGGCCCTCGGCGAGCACACCCATGGCGCCCCCTCTCGGCGCGCCTGCGAAATGCCTAGCCCAGGGCCAACTGCATGAGCGGGATGGTGATGACTGATCCCACAGTGGTCACGAGAATCGCCGACGCGATGAAGTCAGTGTCCAGCTTGAACCGCGCGCCGATCACAAGAGTGAGCATCATCGATGGCATCCCCGCCTGAAGCACCACCAGTCGAACCGCCTCGAAGTCGGCCATCATCAGCGGGCCTGCCACGAGCGCGACGAACGGAGCCATCACCATGCGGATCGCAAAGAGCACGACCAGCGGAATCGTGTAGCGACGGAACGTTCCCGGACGCAAGGACACTCCCACCGAGATCATGATCAACGGCACCACCAGATTGGAGAGAACACCCAACCAATCCATTACCGGATCCGGAACCGTCCACCAGTGAAGGGCCAGACCAGCCAGTAGCGCGAGCACTGCGGGAAAAGTCAGTATCTCCCGCAAAGGACGCACAGGGCCCCCGTCCGACGAACCCTTCCGCTGTGCGACCAGGAGTCCAACGATCAGAAGCGCAGCGACGGTGCCGAACACATCGAAGAATATGGCGCGGACCAATCCCACATCGCCAAGGAACTGCTGTGCCACCGGATAGCCGATGTAGCCGGTGTTGCCCAGAGAGGCCGCGAGCACGAATCCGCCGGAGGTGCGGTCGGAGAGCCCAAGGAGCTTGCACACATACCACGACAGAACGGCTGTCACGATGAAGACGATCCACGCTATCGCAGCGACTCCGATGAGCTCTATCTCGAGCTCAGCCGGCTGCACAGCACTGAATATGAATGCCGGAAGCCCAACGTAGATGATGATGTTGTTGATCGGACGTGCATCTTCTGCCTTGACCATGCCTGTGGTACGCAGAAGCCATCCGATGCCGACAATGGCGACAAGCGCCAGAATTATTCGCGCCAGTTCCAGGAACACGCGATCTCCCCGGCCCTAGGTGAGCTGGCCGAGTTCGTGCATCCCGCCGGATCCCATGCACATCGCGCCCAGAGAGAACTCATAGCTGCCGGATTCATCGGGACGAACCACACCACGCTCGGTGATGATCGCGGTGACGAACTCGGCCGGCGTCACGTCGAACGCCGGATTGAACACGGGAACGTTCATTGGCGCGATACGCGCCCAGCCGTCGAACTGGAAGCTGCCGCCCTTACGGCTGACATGCAGCTTGTGCCCACGGCCGAAGCTGAACTCGTGAGAGTCCTCCTTGGTCAACGCGTCGAAGACGCGGGTCTCCTCGGCGGTGGGGGCCTCGAGAACTGCGGACCAAGTGACTCCGGTGACCTCGTCGTGGTCGCGCTCCTCGATGGGGATCTCGGCTCCCGAGCCAATAGTGAGGTCGACAGTGGACGTGGGTGCGGCAACGTAGAACGGAATGTTGTGCGCCCTGGCAAGAACGGCAAGACCATAGGTGCCGATCTTGTTCGCAGTGTCACCATTGGCCGCGATACGGTCTGCGCCAACGATGACCGCGTCGACGCCTCCCGCGAGCATTATGCTCGCTGCCATGTTGTCCGTGATGAGCGCGCAAGGCACGCCGGCCATCATGAGCTCCCACGCCGTGAGGCGCGCACCCTGCATGACCGGACGCGTCTCGTCGACCCAGACGTGCTCGATCTTGCCCTCCTCGTGCGCGCTGAAGATCACGCCGAGCGCTGTGCCAAAGAAAGCAGTGGCCAGCGAACCGGCGTTGCAGTGCGTGAGGATCTTGGAACCCCGCTCAAGAAGCGCGGCACCGTGGTGCCCGAGCTGACGGTTGCGCGCCTCGTCCTCGGCGACCATGTTCCTGGCCTCTTGAACGATGAGAGCGCGCAGCTCCGGCAGTGACAGATCGCGGTTGTCATAGGCGAGCACGAGCATGCGCTCCGCTCCCCAAAAGAGGTTCACAGCAGTTGGGCGCGTCTGGGTGATGGCCTCGACCACCTTGCCCATCTCGTCCAGGAATGTCTGCATTTCATCAATGTCGCCTGCTTCGTTCTGAGCCCAGACCGCAACACCGAGAGCGGCGGCGACACCGAGAGCCGGCGCACCGCGGACAGCCATGCCCTTGATGGCCCAGCAAACACCTTCGTGCGTGTCGCACTGCAGGACGTCGCCGACCAACGGCAGTCGTGACTGATCGATCAGTCGAACGCTCCCATCCTCCCACCAGATGGTGCGAGGAATTCGATCGGCCCCTTTGGACTCAGTCGGAGGAGCGCTCTGGGTCGAGTCGTCCTGTGGGCTGTCCTGGGTGTCTTTGTCCGTCATGTTCGCTCCTTGAATACGTGTGTCCTGCAGAGAAATCGTGAACGCTAGACGGTGCCCTCTTGCCACGACGCCAGGTATGCTTCCTGCTCCGGCGTAAGCACGTCGATCTTGACGCCCATGCTCGCGAGCTTGAGAGCCGAGATGGACTTGTCGATATCCTCAGGAACAGGATGGACGCCCGGTGCGAGTGAAGCGGCGTTCTTGACCATCCACTCTGCAGCGAGTGCCTGATTGGCGAAGCTCATGTCCATGACGCTCGCGGGGTGACCCTCAGCGCAGGAGAGGTTCACGAGCCGGCCGTCGGCCAGGAGATAGATGATGCGGCCGTCCGCCATGGTGAACTCCTCGACCAGCGGACGCACCTCGCGCTCGGACACAGCCATTTCGCGCAGCGCGGGAATGTTGATCTCCACGTTGAAGTGACCGGAGTTGCAGATGATGGCGCCGGACTTCATGACCTCGAAGTGGTGCGCGTCGATCGTGTGCACGTCGCCGGTCACAGTGATCCAGATGTCGGCTAGCGCGGCTGCCTCGTTGGCGGGCATCACGCGATACCCATCCATGACGGCCTCGAGCGCTTTGAGTGGCTCGACCTCGCAGATGATCACGTTCGCGCCAAGCCCCTCGGCGCGCATTGCCGCGCCGCGACCGCACCAGCCGTAGCCGGTGATGACCACGTTGCGCCCTGCGATCAGACGATTGGTGGCACGGATGATGCCGTCGATCGTGGACTGACCGGTGCCGTAGCGGTTGTCGAACAGGTGCTTGGTGTCGGCGTCGTTGACCGAGACGATCGGGTACTTGAGCGCGCCGTCGGTAGCCATCGCCTTGAGACGGATCACGCCTGTCGTGGTCTCCTCAGTGCCGCCCACGATGTACTCGAGCATCTCGGGGCGCTCGGCGTGGATGCGGCCGACAACGTCGGCACCGTCGTCCATGGTGATCTGTGGCTTATGCTCGATCGCAGCGTCGATGTGCGAGTAGTAGGTCTCGGTGTCCTCGCCCTTGATCGCGTAGGTACGTATGCCGTACTCGGCCACGAGGGCCGCAGCGACGTCGTCTTGCGTGGAGAGCGGGTTGCTCGCGCAGAGCACGATGTCGGCGCCGCCCGCCTTGAGCGTGCGCATTAGGTTCGCGGTCTCGGTGGTCACGTGCAGACACGCGGCGGTGCGCATGCCCGCCAGTGGCTTCTCGGCCTCGAAACGCTCTCTGATCTGAGCGAGAACGGGCATGTCCTGGTCGGCCCACTCGATACGCGCCTTGCCGGCAGCCGCCAGCCCGAGGTCCTTCACGTGATGATCCATGAGATCGACATTCCTTTCGTTGATGATATCCAGCGTCTCTGATTCATGTCTAGGGCCCGTGCAGGTGTACCGACGCGAAGGTCGATAGTACAGCAGGCCGATGAGTCACAGCCGCGTCAGTATACCAGCCACAAGACGAGCCAGTGTGGGTGCCGCCGCGGCGGACGCCGCGAGCACCTCCTCGTGCCCATGACCGATACCCGCCGCAACGTTGGTAACAAGCGAGAAGCCCAGCACATCCATACCTGCATGGACAGCAGCGATGACTTCGGGGACCGTCGACATGCCCACAACGTCCGCACCCGACAGGCGTAGAGCTCGGACCTCGGCAGGCGTCTCGAATGACGGCCCCAGAACACCTGCGTAGACCCCCTCGGCGAGCGGGATCCCCAGTTCAGCCGCAGTCTTGCGCGCGAGATCCTGCAGCGCAGGCGTGTACGCCGTTGCCATGGGCGGGAAACGCGTGCCCAAGTCTTCCAAGTTGCGCCCGATGAGAGGATTCGTGCCCATCAGGTTCATGTGGTCCGTGATCAGGAGCAGGTCCCCGGGGAACAAGGCGGGAACGACCCCACCGCACGCATTGGTGACCACGAAGGTCGTGCAGCCCATGAGTCTCGCTGCTCGCACCGGCAGTACGACCTGATCCGCGGTGTAACCCTCGTATTGATGCATCCGGCCTTGCATGGCGAGCACGGGGACTCCCCCGGCACGACCGAACACGAATCTGCCCATGTGCCCGGGGACGGTGGCGGCAGGGATTCCAGGAACGTCCTGGAAGGGTAGCACCCCCTCGATCTCCATGCCCTCGACGACGTCCTCGAGCCCGGAGCCGAGAATGACCAGCACTCTCGGCTCGAATGGCGCTGCTGAGCGCAGTGTGTCTGCGGCCTCACGAACGGCGGCCATTCTGGCCTGCGAGATATCGATCGGATTCGATGTCATGCCGTAACCTCCCGAAGCACCTCGATGAACTCCTGCGCCTTTGCACGGACGTCGTGAACCAAGGCCGAACGCACACACGCGTCGCTGTAATGTTTCTTTCCCTGGCCGAGAATCTCCTCAACCGCGTCCGCGAGAGCCTCCGGGTCCTCGGGTTCCACCAGGATTCCGCACTGGGAGCCCGGGAACACCTCCGGCACACCGCCGACACGTGTGGCCGCGACCGGCGTTCCGCAAGCCATCGCCTCGAGAGCCACGAGCCCCAGACCTTCGTTGCGGCTGGACATGACAAGCACGTCCGCAGCTGCCATTCGTGCTGCGACCGACTTGGTGTCGAGCTTTCCGGCGAACGTGACCCGTTCCGTCAATCCGAGACTCTCAACGAGATTCCTGAGTTCATCCTCCATTGGCCCGTCGCCGACGATCACGAGACGGTCTGCCGCGCCGCGTCCATGAAGCAGCGCAAACGCCCGAACGGCGATATCGGGGCCCTTGACCGGAAGCAGATTGCCGGTGAACAGCATCACTCGCCTGTCGGTGGCCCAGGTCATGCTGTCTCGGGCGATCGGATCGGGGGCGAACGCCTGTGTATCGACTCCCATGTGGATCACGTGCACGTCCACGCCGACCGACAGCCCCAGCTCGTTGTGAAGCCTATCTGCCATAGCCGAGGAAACCGCGACCACAGCGTCCGCGTCCCGCAGACCACGACGTGACGCGCGAGACAACAAACCTCTGCCTATTGACGAGGAGGCGTCGGTACCGTGGGCGACGACCATGTACGGCGTGTCTCCTCGGCGGATCAGACGGGCGATCCATGCCGTGGGATACAGGTAGTGCCCGACGATGACATCATGCTCGGTCGTGGACGCCAAGAGTGCGCGCAACGTGAGCAGCGGGTACTTCAACAGCGAACGCCAGCCACCGCGCCACTCTGTATTCTTGACAAGCTGTACGTCCACGCCCAGTTCGCGGAGCGCCGCCACCTGACGCGCCACGAATACGCCGAAGACGGGGTTGGGCGCGCTCGGATACATATTGGTGATCATGAGGACGCGCAGCGGCGCACCTGTCGTGTCCGACGCTGACGCGCGGTCGTCCTCCCGAGCCGCCACGCTACTGCTCAACGATCTCGATCGAAGTGATGATGCCAGCGAACACCGTCACCTGCGTGAGGTACTTGATGTCGTTGTTGATGTAGAGGTTGGCGCCACCGAAGGAGTAGCCGGTGTCGGTGACAACGGCCCGGCCTTGGATCGTCAGGACCACATCCTCGAACACGGGCGACTCAGCAGCGTTCAACTCACCTTCAGCAGTGGGCACTGGAAGCACCGCGGCTCCCCGCTCGACGTTCACGATATCGCCCACCACCGTGCCCGTATCCTTGACACGAACGGTCTGCCCTTGACTGAACGACGAAGCCACCTCAGGCAGAGCCCCTCGAATCAGAAGAGCGACCTCAACTGTCTGTTCACCGCTCGGCCCGCCGTCGTCGCTCGCCGGTGCGTCACTGCATCCTGCCAGCGGCATGACGGCCAGCAGAAGCATGAGTGCCAGGACGTGGTACTTGGGGACAAGTCGATTCATTTTCTCTATCCCATCCTCGGGCGGACACGGACACGACCACGGGCTAGCCCGACGGTCACATCTGCGATGGTCAGGAGCAACGCGGCACCGACAAAGAGTAGCGCGTGCGGATTATGCACACCGGCGTTGACGCCGTTGATCACGTAGCTGGCCATGGTCACCAACACCGGGATGAACCACCATACGGTCCTGGACCGGCGTTGCAGGTAGCCAAAGATGCCGCCGAGCAGAAGCATCTGGCCGACAACACCCGGCACGCCCCAGTCGGCATATGGGGCACCCAACAGAGTGGGAGCAAGACTCACCGAGCGCTCGATCACTTCCTCGCCGATCATGAAGTAACTTCGACCGCCCAAGTAGCTCCCCAGCTGGTAGTTGGCGTAGTCAGCGTCAATGCCGGGAATCGTGGCCAGGACGCTATCCCCGAGCAACTGCCCACCATACGTGCCCGTCGAGGGCGTGAGGTTCACGATCCTGTCCAAGTTGTAGGCGGTGCCGACACTGTCGGAGTACGTGAGCGCCAAAGCTAGCTGAGCTGTGGCTGACGGCCCGTAGATGCCCGACTTGGATATCGATCCGACGATGCCCATTGCGAGCACGCCCAGTACCAGGAAGACCGCCGCCATCCGCCAGATGTTCCGCGGCTTTACCACGTAGACCACCGCAAGAAACCCGGAGACAACGAGCTTGGCTGGCAGGTTGCGCGCACCCAGCAGTCCCAACCCAAGAATGGACACGATGAACAACAATGCAGCCAGCGAACGCTTCCACGGTCCCTTGGCGTTCACAACCAGGGCCGGAACGAACAGTATCTGTGTGGCCGCGAGAAGAACGAGTACCGGGCTCTGCGCCCACCTGCTCGAGATGTTTGTGAGGCTGATGCCTCCAGAAGCGACCACCTGCAGCACGTTGGCAGCGAACCCGAACGCCCAGCCCAGGAGCGAAACTGAGAAACCGACGCCCATACGCTTGACCAGAGGGACTCGCTCGACGAAGGCTGTGAATCGCGCCACAAGCCCTTGTGGAGCTGCAGCGGCGAGCGTCTCATCGGCGGGGCGGAGTCGTGTGGCAAGAAGATCGCCGGCTATGAATCCGAACACGAGCACCACCAGGCCATACGAGTAGAGCAGCAGTGTTTGCGGCGTGGGGTGGAAGCCAATGATGCGTGTGCCCAGGTTCATGAGTTCCCAGTACACATACTCATAGATGCGCGAGTAGGTCAGCGCAAAATACGCAACGTAGACATAGATCAGCACCGAGAACGGCGAAAAGAGCCGTCGTGTGATCGGCCAGCCGCCCTTCTCTGCAAGGGAGGGATCATATGTCTGCACGTCAGCGGACATCCACGCTCACCACGGTGCCGCGAAGGTAGTACTCGCGGGAGATCGCATTGAACGTCTGACCGGCCTGTACGACCGTGTTGCCGATCGTGACGATTCCCTCGCCCTCACGGCCGGTGGTCTTGAGCACGACATCGACCTGCATGAGCGTGGGATCCTCACCGGTGTGGAGGTTGCCCTGCGCGTCGGGAACAGCCAGCAAGTAGGGGCCCGCCTTGACCGAGATGACCTCGCCGACGAGCATGCCCGCCGGGTCGGTGAATACCGGATCGCCGACGGCGGGCGTGGCCGCGACCTCGGGTGCGAGCTCGATCGCCCGCACCGTGAGCAGCACCTGACGCTCCTGCTGAAGCTCGGCACCGATGCCCAGAAGCCCCAGCCCGAGTCCACCGATGACCACCAGAGCACCGAGTACGGTGAGCGCTATGAGTCGTTTGTCGCGCCCGGACGCCGTGTCGGTCATGCAGGTCCCCATCCTTCTCATCAATCATGCGAGAGGCCCGTACCGTACGGCACGGACCCCTTCACTGTACCTGTCGGCACGGCACACCCTCAACAGGCATGCCTCACCGTCATACTCCCGTTACAGACCGAGCGCCACTCTGACCTGCCCGCGAACGACATCCTCGACCGCACCTGAGCCGCCCACGAACGAAACGCCCGGGGGTGAATCGATCATGCTGTGCAGATAGTTCGCGACCGATGCAGAGTACTTGATGTCCGAACCATCGAGCAACACCAGCGGACGCGAGTTCTTGCCTGCAACCGGCGCGAGCGCCAGCGCATCGGGCCAGTTGCGACCTGTGGCGATGTAGATGTCACTCTCGGTGAAAGCACCCATGGCCAGCGAGTACTCGACGCAACGCAGACCTGTGTCGAAACGACTCGTTCCGTGCAGGCGCGTGTCCACACTTCGCATGTTGTTGTCGCTTATGCCGGCAACCCGGAAACCTGCCGCCTCGAGCTGGCCCTCGACCACTGTGCTCACAACGCCCGTACCGCCGACGAGAATCGTGTGCTCGATTCCCATCTCAACAAGGGCCGCTGTCGTGTCGCCGGGAATCGCGTTCTTCTGCACCAGCAGGATCGGGACTCCCATCTTGGCAGCAAGAGGGCTGGCGGCCAGCGCATCGGGATAGTTCTCTCCGCTGACAATGAAGGCTGTGTCGGCGAAGGCGCCGTCAACAGGTGCGCCGACCTCCTCGGCGATCGCACGCGCGGTGCCCCATCGACTCGAACCCGCGAGACGAGTCACGTTGAGCTCTGCCACGCCCATGGCCCGCAGCGTGCTCTCCGCCTGCGCGACCGTGGCCGAAGAGACCGCGACCTCGCCACCCACCACGTAGATGTTCGCTTCGGTCATTCCTGCGTACAGGCGCTGGAGCTCCGTCACGAGCGTGGATGTCAGACCTGTCGGCGGCACCAGCAGCACCGGTGCGTCGAGCTTGCCCGCCAGCGGTGCAGCGGCAAGCGCATCGGGATAGTTGGCGCCGGTCGCGAGAATCACCGCACGCTCTGAGGATATCCCGTTGGGCCAGCCCTTCTTGGAGAGCTCGATACCGGTGTCGTAGCGCGATGTGCCGGCGATCTGCTCGTGCGACGTGGCGGGTGAGAGCGACCCACCGATCACGGTCTGTTCTCCGTAGCCACCCTGGATCATGGAGGTGCCGGTTGAGTACATGTACATGTTGCGGACCGCGGTGACGGTGCCTCCGCGGAAGTAGTCGTAATACTGGTAGCTCATCTTGACCGTCCACGTGCCGGACATATGACTGGTGCCGATCGTGGGCTGCCAGCTCGCATGAACGTACTCGCCACCCGGAGGCAGAGGACAGAGATTGTTGTAGGCCTGGCCGGAGTAGACCCGCGCGCCGGCAGGGTTGTAGACATCGACATTCAACGCCCCACGCAGCGAGATGTTGCCTCCGTTGACCACGGACTCGTTGACCCAGAGCTGACCGCGCGTGAACCACCCCTTGGCCGTCAGTACGGGGGCTTTGTTGACGTACGCCATCTCACTGGAATCCCCGGCCCAACGAACCGAGTTCACCAAGAGGCGCTGAGCTTGGTTGCGAGTGGGAACGTCCGAGTAGTACTCGAGTTCTCGGCACAGGTCGTGCAGCTGGAACCCGTAGTACACGAAGCGACCGAAGTAGTACTCCGATGTCCAGCCGGCCATCAAGCCGTTGTCGACGTCATCGCGTGTCTCTGTGTTGCCCAGAGTGCTGTAGGTGAGCAACGGAGTGAGATTTCCCGCACCGTTCATGGAGTAGACGGTCTCATTGTAGTCGGAGACCTTGGCCGTCATCGAAATAGAACTCACACCGACGTCAGCCGCTGTCTGACTCAGAATCCAGTGGTCACCGAGAGGCTTGCCCTGTAGCTTGTATCCGCCACCCATGATGTCGTCGTTCTTGAACTTCACGTTGTACAGCTCAGAGATCTGGCCCCACTCCCAAGGCTTCAGTGCATCCGAACTGGGCTGCCAGGTGTAGAGCCCGGGATTCGCTGCGTTCTGACCCAAGAAGGGCTTGTAACCATAGGCGTATGAGGAATCGTACGCCCATCGTGACAGACCGAACGTCCCGACGACACCGCCGCCCTCCGCCACATATGCGAGCATGGTGTCGCGCTCGATGTTCGTGAGAGCGAGTGTCCGGGGAAACACGACGACGTCGTAGTTCTTCATGAGAGAGAGGCTCGAGAGCTCCGTGTCACCGATCTTGGTTACGCTCGAGAACTCCTTTGAGTCTGTCAGCACTTGGATAACGGCGTCCACGCGCGAGTCATACTGCGCGTTGGTCCCATTGCCGCCATTGAGATAGGCGCCATTCAAGTAGCTGCGCGTACCATATGCGACCGTACTGCGGACGACGGCAACCTTCAGGCCGGGTGCCGTGACAGCGACCGCGCCGGGCGGAGCGATCAGAAGTGCCGGCAACACTAGGACCGTGCTCAGGAGAACAGATAGTACTCTACGCATTGGACACACCCTCTGGTGTTGATTGCGGCATCGATACGTTGCGGGGATGAACGTCCCAACAGAAGTATCGGCTCATATGCAGGAGTGATTGAGATGTCGGAGTGAGCGGTATCACGCTTGCCGGCCCAGTTCGGATACATACCCGACGAGCGGCATCGCTATCGAACGGCCTCGATGGTGAGTTGGACTTGCGATGAGATCGCGTTCACTCCGCCCAGAAGTAACCGATCGATGACCGCACTCTTGTGCGAGGTGAGACAGGATAACGTCTGCGGCGGCACACTGGCCGCGCGAACAAAGAGCATCGGGGCCATGTCTCCACCCACGAGCGGACCTCCCGAAAGCGCATCGACGAGGGTCTCACCAGACACGAAGTACAGGTTCGACCAAACGAAGCCCTCAGAGCTGGTCAGATACTCGGCGAGCTTGGCCGACGTGTCGTAGCGGTCGCTTCCAGCCGCGATTCGCACAGCAGTGATCCCCAGCTGTGTGATCGCCGCATCTGACACGACCAGCTGACCACCGACTACGAGCGCACGTGAAGCGCCGAGCGACGCGACGGCACCGAGTGATGCCGACGGCACCTCGCTGGCGCGGGTCAGAACGATAGGAACCCTGCTCGCGTATGCAAAACCCGCCGCAGCCACTGCGTCGGCGTACTTCTCGCCGTTCACGAACAGAACACGTCCGTCGAAGTCATCGCCCAGCAGAGTGCCCACCTCGCCCGCCACAGCCGCAGCCGTGTCGTAGCGTGTGGTCCCGGAAACGCGTACCACGCTGGATGTCGGTGCTGCGCTCAGCTGCGGCATGGAACGAAGCGTGTCGAGTACACCATTGGCGACCACGTTCTGACCGCCAACGACGTAGACCTTGGACGCACCGAGCCGCTCGATCTCCTGCTTGGCTCCCGCGTTGAGCGAGTCGGCGCCCGTTAGCAGCACCGGTGCACCCCCGGGGACAGAGCCTGCAAGAGTGGCAGCCGTGAGCGCGTCGGCAAATGCCGTTCCGTTCACCAACACCACACATTCCGCCGAGGAGAACGCACGCCTGCTTATCTCCACGGACGTGTCATAGCGGCTCTCACCCTCGATTCGAACCGAGCCACCTGTTATCTCGAAGAAGGTGTCACGCAGGCCGAGCTTGGAGCGGAATGTACTGCCGCTGACGATGCTCTCCGACCCATCGGCTCCATAGAACTTGACCGACTTGGCGCGGCCAGAGACGCCACGCTCGATAATGCGCACTGCCACGATATCGTCGGGTACGAGCGTGCCGAACCTGGCCTTGAGTTCCGCGGCTGTGTACGTGAGATTCTCCGGCCACGCAAAGGTGTACGGTGAACCGGAATCCCACTCATACTCATCCACCACTCCCTGGTAGTAGGGTTGTGGTGGGGAGGAGTACCAGATGTTCTCTATGTTCTCTGTGTGCCCACCGGACGTGGAAAAGAAGAAGGTCGGGATGGTCTTCCCTGCGTACGTCACCGTCTGGAGCTTGGTGGCATCGACCTCGGGATCGGAGAGCCAATCGCCCTGAGTACCAGGGCGGTAGGGATCATCACCGTGTCGAATACGCGTGTTGTATTCGACGTAGTCGAACTTGCCCCACCCGTTGTATACCTGGTAGTAGGTGTTACACAGCACATCGTACCCGTCGGCGCCCGCAGCCTTGCCGATACCACCGGCTACGGCATACGAGCGGGCAGCTAGAGACTGCGCTTTGACCGCCTCTGTCTCCCACGATGCGCCCATCTCGCGCGGGGTCACGCCTTTGACGTAGTCCTCGAGATAGACGTGGTTGTAGAGCTTCCAGCCGTCCAGATTCGAAGTCGAGCGGTTGAGCACCATCGCTCCGCGATAGAGCAGATTCTTTGTCTGGAACGGCCCCGTCCGTTGATTGACCTCAACCAGCCCCGCGAAGCGAGGCTCCGTCGTGTCACGCTCCCACGCGCTCACCCAGTCGATGCCGGGAGCGAACGTGTAGTCGACAACCAAATTGCCCGACGTACTCTCATGGCGGATCTGCAGTGCATCATTGGCCGAGTTCACGCTGCAGAAGGTGTACATGATCCCCTGCTGGAGTTTAACGTAGTTGTCGCCTGTACGGCCTTGGTAGTCGACCCACAGCGGCGCATCGCTGGCGCGGAAGCTCCAGTAGTTCTCGACCTGCTCGACCTTGGTTCCTCCCGAGGTGGCGATGGCGACCTTAACCGTGGGTTCGGAGCCCAGCGTGCCCAGAGTCGTGCCCGTGTAGTAGTGCTTCAGGATGTTGTCGTAGGTGAAGCCGTGCCGCGCATAACCCCGCGCGCCGTACTGGCTCATCCCTATGCCGTGGCCCCAGCCCTTACCGGTAACTTTGAATACCTGATCAGCCGCGAAAGCAGAAGTCGGCAGAACGAGCGCGAGCCCCAGGACAAGGGTCGCGACCGGCACTAGGCTACGTTTGATGCTGCGAATCGGCCGGAACATGGTTCACCTCTCTGGCGCCGCAAGGAGTACCTGGAAATGGGCGGCGTTTTGGTTCGTTCGTATGGTAGACCCGTCGGACGATTCGTGAAAGCGCTGAATGACACGCGTCACAGAACCGTTACGCCCAAAGCTCATCGTTCTCCTCGGGCATGCTTGGGACAACCGATCAGTTCGTCTCGACCGGACCCCAGTCCTTGCCTACAACAACCAGTACGTCGGTACTGAACACGTACATGCCGCGCGACGAGATCACATCTCCCATACCGAGCGATTCACGTACCAAGTCAGCTGCTTCCACATTGCCGTCGTGCACTATCAGAGTACGGTCGTACACGAATTGATTCGCATTCCCCACGTCTCCCAGAGTGAAGCCGCCAGCCTCTATCTTGGATGATGCGTCACCCGCCACGCCAGCAAGGCCAGCGCCGTTGCGCACGTCCACGGTGATGTCAGAAGGATCGATCTCAGGCACTTCGGTGGGCCCGGCGATTGCCGTGAGCCCCTTCTCCATGCGCTCGATCATCTCAGCCAGTGCGTCCTCGTCGGGAACTACGTAGGACACCCCTCCTATGTACTGAGGCGTACCAGGCATGGTGACAGTCTCAAGAGCACCGTCACTCATACCCTTCATCGAGTTGGCGAGTGCAAGCAGCTCGGTCAGCGTCATATCCGTGGTGACGTTGGATACGGTTGCCTCGACGAGGCTATTGATCCTGAACACACTTGAAAGCTGGAGCGCCTCACGCAACAACGACTTGATGAATATCTGCTGATTGCGAATGCGCGCTATATCGCCTTCAGGAAAGTTGCGTGAGCGCACGAAGGTCAGTGCCTGACCGCCGTTGAGCACTTGCTGGCCCTCGTAGATCTTGTAGACATCAGGATCGTAGTCACCGGCCTTTGGGTCGATGATCGTCTGCGGAACGTCGATGGTGACGCCGCCCAGAGCGTCCACTAGTTCGCGGAAGCCGTTGAAATCCATCTCGATATAGTGGCTTATGGGCAGGCCAGTGAACTCAGTGACCGTCTCAATGACCAGCGATGGACCGCCCCTGAACGCCGCAGCGTTGATCTTGGTCGTGCCGTACCCGGGGACTTCGACTCGGCTGTCGCGTGGAATGGACAGCAATGTTGCGGTCTGCTGCTGCGGGTCGATCCTGGCCACGATCAGGGTGTCGGAACGTGCCGCAGTCTCACCCTCACGGTTGTCGGTACCCATGATGATCATATTGAAGGGGTCTCCCCCTTTGACTTGCTGCTCGTCGAGTATCTGTCCCACCTCGGGGTCAACATCCCGCATACCATCCTTGAGGCGCGCATCGATTCTCTGCAGATACAAGAAACCAGCGATAGCGCCCAAGACCAGAAGGGCCGCTATCGATGCCAAGGAGATGAGCAGAATGCGCCGACGACGCTCATGCTTGCGCTTGGTCGCCTTGTAATCGGGCTGCTGTTTGCGAGCCTCGTGCTGCTCGGGAGTCTCCCGGGATTCCGTGTTGGGGTCGAGACGCTCGATATCCCGTGGGATCGTCGAACGCCGTCGGCCTGTACTGCTGGCCGGTTGACCCGAGTTACGGTTCCCCCGGCGACCACCTGATGATGAATGCTTGCCCATCCGTCCCGTCCTGCTCTACGCGATCCGTGCCACGGCCGCGATCTTGTCCACCAGAAGTCCTACATCTCGCCGAACCTGCTCAAAGCCGACGGGTTTTCTCTCAAGCCGCAGATCGTTCGCGGATTCGAGATTGGTCAATCGCCCTTGGGCGATGAGCTGCTTGTCGACCGCACCCATTACGCCATGGAACACCGTGTACGCCGGCGTTCCGAGTGCAACTGCCTCACGATTCAGGGTGCCACCGCCTGACACCACCACGTCCGCGTAGTATACGAGGCTCTGCGCATCAACAACACCGTTCGGCACCAAAAGGTTACTCGCTCCCACGGCTTCGATTCCGGCTCGCTGATCGACAGTGCGCGGCAGCACTATGGCTTGGACGTCATCGCGTGCCGCAACGGTTCGCATCACATCGTCAAAGACCGGGTTGTCCATTCGGTGGTACGCGGCCTGGCTCGGCGGAGTGCGCAGAATAACAAGGATCTTGTCAGGATCGATGCCGAGCTGCTCGATGACTCCCTCATCGGGCTTGAAATCGGCTAGGTAGTACTCCTCTTTGAGACCCGGGTACGTGTCCACCTTGTCCGGCGTGCCTCCGTAGGAAGCCAGTGTCTCAACAGGAATCGCGTCGGGCACCAGCACCTTCTGTGAGAACCGGATATTGATGTGATGGGAAAGCTTGGCGAACTCGTAGTCGAACATGGTCACGTGCGGGATTCCCAGCATTCGAGCAGCAACGGGAAGATCGTTGCTGGCGTGCGACATCGCCAGATCAAAGTGCTTCCCCACACCGAACCGGATCATGGCGCTGGTGCGCGAAGCCATACCAACGGCCTTCGCGGCGAGATTCTTGCCTCTGTGACGGCCGATCACCGTATGCGCTATGTCAAAGCGATCCAGTAGAGGCAGTGTCTGAGCGAACTCGCGCGCGGTGACCACGACTTCCCAATCGCGGACACGGAACTCGTCAATGATGGGTCGCAACACGAGAACGTGCGGCGAATTGGTCATGTCTATCCAGAGTCGTCTGGGTCGAGTTGACCCGGATGTCACGAGCGAGCTCCATAGCGTGCATTCAGTGCGGCCAGAATCGCCTCGGCGGCATGTCCATCGCCATACACATCAGGATGCGCTTCGGGTTTCTCCAACGATCCGATTGCGTCCAGTATGCGGGCAGTATCAGCACCAACGAGTCGGTTCCACCCAAGCTCGACGGTCTCGGTCCATTCCGTCTCCTCACGAAGTGTCACGCATGGCACCCCGAAGAAGTACGCCTCCTTCTGCATGCCACCCGAGTCGGTGAGCAGCGCGGCGGCGTTGCGGAGCAACCCCACGGTCTCAACGTACGAGACCGGAGGAACAGTTTGGATGTTGTCGGCGGAATCGAGCCTGGTCTGCAGGCCGAACGTGCCGATGTTCTTGGCTGTACGGGGATGGATCGCCCATATGACAGGCTTGTCAGCCGAGGCGAACGCCTCGACTATCGCTCTCAGATTGGTCTCGCTGTCGCTGTTGCCCGCACGGTGAACCGTGGCCAGGTAGTACCCTCCTGGCTCCAATCCCATGCGCTCGACGGCCTCAGCAGCTTCTGCAACGTCGGCGAAGTGCCTAGCTGTATCGAGCATGACATCGCCCACAAGGACCACGCCGTCTGCAATGCCTTCGGCCTCCAGGTTCGCGACCGCGGTCCTCGTCGGGCACAGCAGGATATCTGAGAGATGGTCGACGAGAACGCGGTTGACCTCCTCGGGCATCGTGCGATTGAAAGAACGCAAGCCCGCCTCGACATGCGCGACGGGAATGTTCAGCTTCGCAGCGGCGAGGCCCCCTGCGAGCGTGGTATTGGTGTCGCCGTACACGAGTACGACATCGGGCTTCTGCTCGGTGAACAGCTCCTCGAGAAGTACGAGCATCTCCGCAGTCTGCTGTCCGTGCGTACCGGAGCCCACGCCCAGATTGAAGTCAGGGCGTGGAATGCCGAGCTGCTCGAAGAAGACATCGGACATGTTGTAGTCGTAGTGCTGTCCCGAGTGGACCAACAGCTCTTCGTGCTGGGTGCGAAGCGCGGCGCACACCGGTGCGGCTTTGATGAACTGGGGTCGAGCCCCGACTATCGAAATGACCTTCATGGTTTAGGCGAGAGCCCCCTTGACGACTGCTGCGACTTCTTGGATCTGCTCAGCGGTGATGCCCGGGAATGCGGGAAGCGCGAACGTGCAGTTGTCACAGGACTCAGCCACGGGCAGGGACGGCTTCTCCCACTCCTTGAGCGTTGCGAGCGCCTCCTGCTCGTGCAGAGCAAGCGGGTAGTAGAGCGCCGTACCGATGCCGGCGTCCTTCAGCGCACCAATGACCTTGTCGGCAGTCGCGGAAGTCGCGGTCTTGACGATGTACAGGTGGTAGACCGAGTCGCCGAAGTCACGAGCGACAGGCAGCTCCAAGCCCTCGACGCCAGCGAGCAACTCGCCATATGCGGCAGCAGCTGCGCGGCGTTCCGCGTTCCATCCGTCGAGGTGCGGGAGCTTCACGAGCAGGATGGCAGCCTGAATGGCGTCGAGTCGGCTGTTGGTGCCGAACGCGTCGTGGTAGTACTTCTTGCTCGTGCCGTGCGCCGCCATCTTGCGACACTTGGCGGCAAGCTCGGCGTCGTCGGTGGTGATGATGCCACCGTCGCCGGCGCAACCGAGGTTCTTGCTGGGGAAGAAGGAGAACGCCGCAGCATGCGCGAGAGATCCCGCCATCTTGCCCTTGTACGTGGCGCCGATCGCCTGGCACGCGTCCTCGACGACCCTGAGGTCGTATTTCTCGGCTAGAGCGAGCAGCGGATCCATGTCCACGCACTGGCCGAAGATATGGACCGGCATGATCGCCTTGGTCTTGTCGGTGATGGCCGCCTCGAGCTTGGTGATGTCCATGTTGTACGTGCCGGGCTCGATGTCCACGAACACAGGTGTGGCACCCACGTGCACGATGGCCTCCACGGTGGCGAAGAACGTGAACGGTGTCGTGATGACCTCGTCGCCCTTGCCGATGCCCATCGCTGCCAGGATCAGGAACAGTGCATCGGTGCCGTTGCCGCAGGGAACCGCATGCTCGGTGCCACAGTACTCGGCGATAGCTGTCTCCAACGCCTTGACCTTGGGTCCGCCGATGAAATACGCGGTGCTCATGACCTCGTTGACTGCTGCGTCCAGGTCGTCCTTGAGCTGGGTGTACTGCAGCTTGAGGTCAAGAAGAGGGATTGCCATTGGGGCTCCTGTCGTCGTCTTCTACTGGTTCTCGAGCAGTTGATCCTCGGGTACGTCTCGTACCTTCTTTGCGGGCACGCCCATCATGAGTGCCCTGGCTGGAACGTCACGTGTGATCACGGCGGCGGTGGCGATGAAAGCCTCCTCGCCGATCTCGATCTCGGGAAGTATGTGCACGCCGCCGCCAACGCGCGCTCCGCGCCGGACGGTACAGCCGCGCAAGTGCTCGAAGCGCTCCTGCGTGCGACCCATGTAGTTGTCGTTGGTCGTCACGACCATTGGAGCGATGAATACATCTTCCTCGAGCGTGACATAAGCGGTGATGTAGGCACCGGACTGCATCTTTGTTCGCGAGCCTATGGTGGTGTCGTTCTCCACGGTCACCGCGCGGCCGACGATGACGTTGTCACCGATCACGCAGCGCTCACGCACTCCTGCGCCGTCGCCCACAATGCAATCGGAGCCGAAAGTGGTGCCGGCCATGAGCACGGTGTGACTACCTACCGAGCAACCGTCGCCCAGTACGAGCCCGGGCAGTTCTCCGGCCTTGGCCGTCGAGCGCTTGCCCAGCTTGGGACGCTTGCCCAATACGGCGAAGTCGGACACGACACAACCGGCGCCCAATGAGGCTCCCTCGTGGATCGTGACGTTGTCTCCGATCACACAGCCGTCGCCGAGCATCACGTTCGGATGGATGTGCACGAACGAGCCGACGGTGACGCCGTTGCCGACAGTGACAGCTGCATCTATGACGGCGAACGGCGCCGGCTTGAAGTCGTCGCCTATGACGGCCTCAGGGTGTACCAGGATTCCGCTCACACTAGACCCCCACCGTCGTGGACACGGGCGCGCCGCCCGCCTCCATGGATTCGTCGACGGCCTCGAGCACGCGAACGACACGTAGGCCGTCGCGCCCGTCGCTGCGCGGCGTGGTGCCATCGGCGCAGCAGTCCAGGAAGTGCTGGACCTCGAGGGACAGCGGCTCCTGCATCTTGATGTGCGGCACCGTGATGTCGCCGAAGCGCAACGTGAGGTCCTCACCGTAGGCCATGGCCTGAGTGGGCTCGACACCCTTGTCGTAGATCCAGATCTTCTCGGTCGCCTGCATGTCGTCGAACACGAGCATCTTCTTGGTGCCGACGATCGTGAGCTTGCGCGTCTTATGCGGGTCGAGCCATGAGACGTGGATGTTGGCCATCTTGCCGCTGGGGAAGTGAAGGTTGGCGAAGACCACGTCATGCACGCCGTTGCGCAGGTAATCCGCACCACGTGCGGACACGTAGTCGGGAGCCTCGCCCAGCACGTACAGCGCGATCGAGACATCGTGCGGAGCCAGCGACCAGAACGCGTTCTCCTCGGCACGCACCTTGCCCAGATTCAGGCGCTGCATGTACAGGTAGAGCACGTCGCCCAGCTCGCCGGAGGCGATGTAGTCGCGGATCCAGTTGATGGCGGTGTGGTACTCCATGAGGTGTCCGACCATGAGCTGCACGCCGGTCTCGTCGGCCATGCGCACGAGCGTCTCGGACTCACTCGACTTGAGCGTGAGGGGCTTCTCGACGTAGCAGTGCTTGCCCGCCTCGATGACCTGCTTGGCGATCGCGAAGTGTGAGGGCGCAGAGGTTGCAACGACAACGGCATCGAGGTCGTAGTCGGCCAGCATCGCGGCGAGGTCGCTCATAGTCTCGACATACGGGTAGAGGTCCTTGAGCTTGGCCAGGTTGGACTCGGACAGATCGCACGCCGCGACCAGCTCGGCGTCACCGAGCTTGTCCAGGTTTCGGACCAGGTTCGGTCCCCAGTAGCCGAAGCCGACGACGCCGACACGAATGGGCTTGGTACTCACAGACGCACCACCTTGTTGTCATCGAACGCCTTGAGGGCGTTGCGTGTGTCCAGAATGAGCTTGGAGCTGCGGACCACCTGGTGGTAGTCGATATTGCTGTGGTTCGTGATCACAAGCACCGCATCCGCCGAGGAGAGCTCTTTGGCCGTGAGCTCCACGGACGTGACCTGCTCACCATGGACTTTGAAGCTCTCAATCCACGGATCGTGGTAGACCACTTCGGCATCCTTGTCCAGAAGGAGCTCGATGACGCGGATGGCGGGAGACTCACGCATATCGTCGATGTCAGCCTTGTAGGCGACGCCGAGCACGAGCACGCGTGATCCGCCCAAAGACTTGCGCTGGGTGTTCAGGGCGTCCATGAGACGCGTGACCACGTAATAGGGCATGGACTCGTTGACCTTGCCCGAAAGCTCGATGAACTCAGTGTGGAAGTCGAACTCGCGTGCTTTCCACGAAAGGTAGAACGGATCGATGGGGATACAGTGACCGCCCAGACCGGGTCCGGGGTAGAACGGCATGAAGCCGAACGGCTTGGTCTTGGCCGCATCAACGACTTCCCAGAGGTTGATGTGCATACGCTCACAGAGTTGCAGAAGCTCGTTCATGAGCGCGATGTTGACGGAACGGAAGATGTTCTCGAGCAGCTTGGTCATCTCGGCGGCACGGGTAGAGGAGACCGGAACAACAGTGTCGATGAAGCGCTCGTAGAGCTGCACTGCGTGCTTGGTGCACTGAGCCGTCACGCCGCCGACGACCTTGGGCGTGTTGCGGGTCTGGAACGTGGGGTTGCCCGGATCGACACGCTCAGGGGAGAACGCGAGGTAGAGGCCGTCGCCGACTGTCATACCGGATGACTCCAGGATCGGCTGGATGATCTCCTCCGTGGTGCCGGGATAGGTGGTGGACTCGAGGGTGACGAGCACCTCGCCGGACAGGTACGGCGCGATCGAGGTGGTCGCACTCTCCATATAGGATGTGTCGGGCTCCTTCATCTCGTTGAGAGGCGTGGGCACACAGACCGAGATCGCGTCGCACTCTGCGGCGCGGGCGAAGTCCGTGGTCGCCTCGATGAGACCAGCCTTCACGAGCTTCGCGAGCTCTTCACTCGGCACGTCGGGGATGTAGCTCTCCCCCTCGTTGATGGAGGCGACCTTCTCCAATGAGATATCGAGACCAACGACCTTGTGGCCAGCCTTGGCCATCTCAACCACCAGCGGCAGACCCACGTAGCCGAGTCCCACCACACCAAGGACGGCAGTGCCGTCATGCAAGCGCTGTTCGAGTGCCATCTGTTCCATCCGCTCCCATTCGTTGCGCGAGGGCTCATCCCCCGCTACAGCCGTACTTCGACCCGATCAAGCCACAACCGTACTATTTTATCGCGAACATGAGCTCCCCTGCACACGCAAGTTCGCCATCGACCGATGCCTTGACAGTTCCGAATCCAATTGGCCCACGCATCTTGGTGATCTCCACCTCGAGCTTGAGGGTCTCGCCCGGCACGACCTGGCGCTTGAAGCGTACTTTGTCGATGCCGGCGAAGAACGCAAGTTTACCCTGATTCTCCGGAACGGAAAGCAGTGAGACCGCTCCCACCTGTGCAAGTGCCTCTACGATCAACACGCCCGGCATGACAGGATACTCGGGAAAGTGACCGGGTACCCAGAACATCTCCTGCGACACATCCAGATAACCAGTGGCACGCTCGCCCGGTACGACATCCTCGGCTCGATCGACAAGAAGGAAGGGTGCGCGGTGAGGGATGATCTGCTCGATTGCCTCTTTGTCCATCATACGGAACTCCTTCACAGTCCTACTCTTCGCATCCATCGGACGCTGTGCCCATCGTGTCCGCTTTCATGACAATGTCAGCACCGAGCGCCGCCAGCTTCTCGACAAAACGCTCGTAGCCGCGTTCAATGTGGTGCACATCGTTGATCCGAGTGCACCCTTCGGCCACTAGAGCGGCTAAGACCAGTGCAGCGCCGCCACGTAGGTCGGGGCTGCGAACCGGGGCCCCGGACAGGCCGCGCACGCCCTTCACGATCGCGTGATGTGCCTCGATTCGCACATCAGCGCCCATGCGCACGAGTTCGTCAGCGAACATGAAGCGGTTCTCGAACACGTTCTCGGTGATTATGCAGTCTCCGTCCGACAAAGCCATGAGCGCCATGAACTGCGCCTGCATGTCGGTAGGGAACCCCGGATACGGCAGGGTCTGCACGTCGACCGGCCGAGCGATGGAAGTGCGCTCGATCGTAACGCCGTCGGGCAGCACGATGACTTCGCACCCAGCTGCGCGCAGTTTGGTGAGCACGAGTTCCAGATGCTTGGGATTGAAACCACGCACTGTCACAGGTCCGCCACACAGCGCACCCGCGACCAGGAACGTCCCCGCCTCGATACGATCGCCGACCACGCGATGCTCGACCGGATGCAGAGCATCGACACCGGTAACGGTGATCGTCGGCGAGCCAGCGCCCTGGATGTCCGCGCCCATACCGACGAGGAACGCGGTCAAATCTGCGATCTCCGGCTCGCGCGCGGCGTTGTCTATGACAGTGGTGCCCTCCGCGAGCACTGCCGCCATCAGAAGATTCTCTGTAGCACCCACACTGGGAAAGTCCAGCATGACGTCCGCGCCCTTCAGTCCCTCGGGCGCGGTGGCATGTATGTATCCGTGGCCGAACTCGATGCGGACCCCGAGTTCCTGCAGACCGCGGATGTGCATGTCTATCTTTCGAGAACCGATGTTGCAGCCGCCCGGCATGGCGACCTTGGCCTGCCCGAGCCTGGCGACCAGCGGCCCGAGCACCGCAATGGAGGCACGCATGCGCGACACCATCTCGTACGGAGCCTCGAAGGAGGTGAGCGTCGTGGCATCCACGGTCAGTTCATGATCCGAACGCACGACAAGTGCACCGAGCCCACCGATGACCTCGGCCATCACGCCAATGTCAGAGATGGTCGGCACATTGGTGATTCGCGACACTCCGGGTGCGAGCAACGACGCTGCCATCAGTTTCAGCACCGAGTTCTTCGCACCCTCAACGCGAACCTCGCCGTGCAGAGCACGACCTCCGCGAACCTCGATCACAGTTGAGCCCACAACGGCCCCGCTCTCTCAATGTTGGTATCAGCGCTCACGGTATCCGAGTGAGTCTCACTGGGCAACCGTCTCACCCCTTACCGTTACCGTCCCAGAACCCAGGGGGGCCTTGTTGCCCCGATTCTGTATGCGCGACTGTGCCCAACCAACACCGAAGCTGGCAATGGTGACGCCGGCCCACGTCAGCCACAGCCCAATGTGGTCATGCCACACGAAGGAGACCAGCACGGGCGCGGATATCATGCCGAACAACTCGATGAAGAGCGGATGAACGAGGTAGACGCCATATGTGTAGGCCCCCAGTCGCTCCGAGATCGAGCTGAGCGCAGTCCATTTTGAAAGGAACTCGCACGCACCCAATGCGCCGAGC
Organism: Actinomycetota bacterium; assembly: GCA_027859125.1. Classification (GTDB taxonomy): domain Bacteria; phylum Actinomycetota; class Coriobacteriia; order Anaerosomatales; family UBA3086; genus UBA3086. Next base: position 47,199 of record JAQIBK010000264.1, read on the forward strand.
TGAACACCGAGTGCGGCAACTGCGGTCAGGGACCGATACATTAGCACATCGCTGGCCAGGAACATGGTTCGATTGGCCATGAGCAGGAGTGAGCCTGCGAGCAGAGCCGGCCAAGTCCACAGGAGAATGACCCGATCCAATCTTCGACGCGCCACAAGTGATCCCATCGCCGCATATGGCAGATAGATCGCTGCCGATGACAGAACGCGCTCCACGACGAAAGGCACGAACGGCGCGCTCTCATCAAAGTACCCAGGGGCAAGAAGGTGAACTGCAAGCGCCAGCCCGAGCAAGAGCTCAGGCGAGAAACGAGAAACTCGATCAGCAAGAGGCGTCAAAGCGTACGTGACCATGATCGCCGGCACGAAATACAGGTGATACCAAGTCTGCCCGCTCACGACGCCAGCCAGCACCTGAGGAACAGTCCGAGACGCGCCGACTGCGAGTCCACAGGTCACATAGACTGCAGTCCAGACCAGATACGGCAAAAGAACGGTATGCACACGCCTGCCCATGAAACGGCCGTAGATGCCTCGCCCCCCTCCGCCCCAAGGACGACCCCAGACCAACGCTCCGGAGATGAGGAAGAATGCTGGCACCGCATAGCGAATGAGATGGCGATTCGCCGACAGCAGCCACACCCAATCAGAATCGGCGAGTTGAATGCTGTACGCCTAAACGTGGACGAACACCACACATAGGGTCGCGACGACACGAAGGACGTCGTATGAGGCAATGCGTTCACGTTCTCGCGTCACGGCCCCATCCTCCATTCCGTGTACGAGCCACAAAAACATCGGGGTGGCATGTCACCTTCGACACACCACCCCGACACGATAACCCATTCGCCCTGCAACTACTTCTTGCCAGCAACCTCAAGCTGGATCTCGCACCACTTGAGATCGCGCTCGCAAGCATCGATATCGGCCTCAGCATCGACGGGAAGCTCGGCCATGCGTTTCTCGGCCAGCTCCTTCGCGCTCCGCGCCCGATCGACATCGATCTGCGAAGACGCGACGGCGGCGTCAGCAAGGATGATGACCTTATCCTCATGAATCTGAACATAGCCGCCGGCAACTGCGAACCACTCGACCTCGTCACCGTCAAAACGCACTCGGATCTCCCCGGGCTTGAGCGCACTGACGAGTGGCGAGTGAAGCGGCAGAATGCCGATCTCGCCGTCGATCGTCGGAGCGACCACCATCTCCACCTCATTGGTGTAGACGATGCGCTCTGGCGTGACTATCTCGCATATGAGTGTGCGTGCCATCGGTTAGCCTCCCTCTTAGGCCTTCGCCATTTCGGCGGCCTTTTCGAGGGCCTCCTCAAGCGTGCCCACATATCGGAAGGCACCTTCGGGTATGTCGTCGTGCTTGCCAGCCACGATCTCGTCGAAACCACGGATAGTGTCCTCGAGCTTGACGTACTTGCCAGCCATACCTGTGAACTGCTCGGCCACGTGGAACGGCTGACTCAGGAACTGCTGGATCTTGCGGGCACGGTTCACGGCCAGCTTGTCATCTTCGGACAGCTCGTCCATACCGAGGATCGCGATGATGTCCTGGAGGTCCTTGTAGCGCTGCAGGATCTCCTGAACGTCACGGGCGACCCGGTAGTGCTCCTCGCCGACGACCTCTGGGTCGAGCGCACGAGACGTCGACGCCAGCGGGTCGACCGCCGGGTAGATGCCGAGCTCAGCGATCGAACGCGAGAGAACAGTCGTGGCGTCGAGGTGCGTGAACGCCGTGGCGGGCGCGGGGTCGGTCAAGTCGTCGGCAGGCACGTAGATGGCCTGAACCGACGTGATCGAACCCGTCTTGGTCGAGGTGATGCGCTCCTGCAGCTGTCCCATCTCGGTTGCCAGCGTGGGCTGATAGCCGACGGCGGACGGCATGCGGCCGAGAAGTGCGGAGACCTCGGAGCCTGCCTGGGTGAAACGGAAGATGTTGTCCACGAACAGCAGGACGTCCTGTCCCTGATCGCGGAAGTACTCGCAGGCCGTCAGACCGGCCAGGCCGACGCGCAGACGCGCTCCGGGAGGCTCGTTCATCTGACCGTACACGAGAACGGTCTTGTCGATGACGCCTGACTCCTTCATTTCGAGCCAGAGGTCGGTACCTTCACGGGTGCGCTCGCCAACGCCGGTGAACACCGACGTACCACCGTGACCAAGGGCCAGGTTGTTGATGAGCTCCATGATGATAACGGTCTTGCCGACGCCCGCACCGCCGAAGAGGCCGGTCTTGCCGCCCTTGATGTAGGGCTCGAGGAGGTCAACGACCTTGATGCCGGTCTCAAAGATCTCCGTCGTGGGCTCGAGGTCCTCGAAATCGGGTGCAGCACGGTGGATCGAGTAGTAGTCCTCGGCCTCGACCTCCTCGCCGCCATCGACGATCTCGCCGAGAACGTTGAAGATTCTACCGAGTGTGGACGGACCGACCGGCATCTGGATGGGGCTGCCGGTATCGACAGCGTCCATACCACGGGTCAGGCCGTCAGTGGACGACATGGCGACGGCACGTACCTGGTTGCCGGGAAGGTGCTGCTGCACCTCGGCGACCGTGGTCACGCGACCGATCGGTGTTTCTGCGTCCACCTTGAGCGCGGTGTAGATCGCGGGGATGGCATCCGGGGCGAACTCAACGTCCAGCACCGGGCCGACCACGCGGACTATGCGTCCTGCGTTCATAGGCATTTCCTTATCTTTCGTGACTGCCATCTAGTCCTCCAACGCCGCAGCGCCGCCGACGATCTCGGCGATCTCATTCGTGATCGCCGCCTGACGGGCACGGTTGTAAGTACGGCTCAAGGAGGTGACCATCTCGCTTGCGTTGTCCGTAGCGGACTTCATGGCCGTACGCCGTGCGCCGTGCTCAGATGCCGCAGACTCCATGAGCGCGCGGTAGATGATCGTCTCGACATACGTTGGGAGAAGCAGTTCGAGGACGCTCTCGGCGTCAGGCTCGAACATGTACTCCGCAGCGATGTCTGCATCGTCTGCCGCTTCCTCGACCACCGACTGCTCGATGGGAAGGAGCTTGTGAAGCTCTGGGCTCTGCTCGGCCACGTTCTTGAAACGGTTGAAGATGATGTAGACGCCATCGACATCATTGACCGTATAGGCCGGGATGACGTGGGCCGCGATCGACTTCGCGTCCAGGAACGTGGGCTTATCGGAGATGTCGCGATACGCTGCAATCGGCTCGATGCCACGGTAGCGGAAGTACGCACCGGCCTTCTTGCCGACCGTGATCACATCAACGACCACACCATTGGACTCCTCCTTGCGGATCAAGTCCTCGCTCATTCGCAGAATGTTCGAGTTGAACGCGCCAGCAAGCCCACGGTCCGATGTGACGGACACGACAACGATGCGTTTGCGCTCCACGTGCTCTTCGAGCAACGGATGCTCAGCACCCTTCGCGAAGCGGGCAACGTTGCCCAAGACCTCCATCATGGACAGTGCATACGGCCTGGCGGCCTCGATCTTTGCCTGAGCCTTCTTGATTTTGGCGGTCGCGACCATTTCCATGGTGCGCGTGATCTGCTTCGTCGATTCGACGGAGACGATCCGCTTTTGTATGTCGCGTAGGTTCGCCATGATATCGCCCTAGCTTTCCGTGAACGATTCGGTGAACTCACGCAGAACGGAGGACAGGGTCTCCTTGGTCTCGTCGCTCAGCTTCTGCTCTTTGGCGATCGTCTTACCGATCTCCGGATGAGCGCTGTTCACGAACTCGAGGAAGGCATCGCGGAATCCGACGACAGCCTCGGGCTCTATACCGTCCAAGAAGCCCTCGGCACCGGCGTAGATGGCCATGGCCTGATCCTGAACCGGCATGGGTACATAGCGACCCTGCTTGAGGAGCTCGACGAGGCGCGCACCACGGTTGAGCGTGGCCTGCGTTGACTTGTCGAGGTCGGAACCGAACTGGGCGAATGCCGCAAGAGAGCGGTAGTTCGCAAGGTCGATCCGGAGTGAGCCTGCAACCTGCTTCATCGCCTTGATCTGTGCGGAACCGCCGACGCGAGAGACGGAGATGCCGACGTTGATCGCGGGACGCTGACCTTGGTGGAACAGGTCGGTCTGCAGGAAGATCTGGCCGTCTGTGATTGAGATGACGTTGGTCGGGATGTACGCCGAAACGTCACCAGCCTGGGTCTCGATGATCGGCAGGGCCGTGAGTGAACCGGCACCGTACTCATCGCTCATCTTGACCGCACGCTCGAGCAGGCGGCTGTGCAGGTAGAAGACGTCACCGGGATATGCCTCGCGGCCCGGCGGGCGGCGGAGCGTGAGTGACATCTGGCGGTACGCGACGGCCTGCTTGGAGAGGTCGTCGTAGATGCACAGGACTGCGCGGCCGGGGTTGTCCTTGGTGGCAACCTCGCCGTTCTCGCCCGTGTACATGAAGTACTCGCCCATGGCGACACCCGACATGGGTGCCAGGTACTGCAGCGGCGCGGGATCCGACGCATTGGCGGCAACGATGATAGTGTAATCCATCGCACCGAACTCCTCGAGCGTCTGAACGACACCAGCGACAGTTGAAGCCTTCTGACCGATAGCGACATAGACGCAGATCACGTCTTTGCCCTTCTGGTTGATGATCGTGTCGATGGCCACGGCGGTCTTGCCCGTCTGACGGTCACCGATGATCAGTTCACGCTGGCCTCGACCGATCGGAACCAATGAGTCGACGGCGATGATACCCGTCTGCATCGGCTCGTGAACCGGCTTGCGCTCAACAACGC
>JAQIBK010000297.1 GCA_027859125.1 Actinomycetota bacterium
CGGATATGGCGAAGGCTATTGCGCTGGGCGCCGACGTCGTGGCCATCGGCTCCGCTGCGCTCATGGCTCTCGGCTGCCACCTGTGTCAAGGCTGCCACACCGGTTCGTGCTCGTGGGGCCTCACGACCCAGAAACCGGAGCTCACGCGTCGCGTGGATCCCGAATGGGGAGCCGAGCGTCTCACCAATCTGGTGCATGCATGGAGCCATGAGCTACAGGAGATTCTGGGTGCGCTGGGCGTGAATGCCGTCGAATCACTGCGCGGTAGTCGTGAGCGGTTGCGTGCGGTGGGTCTTGACGAGCAGACCTGCAAGATCCTGGGCGTCAAGCCCGCAGGGATGTGAGGGAGGGTGACAGAGATGACAGCGGTCAAGCAGGCAACCGGTCCCATCGAGGGATACATCAAGACGGCGCCGACGGTCACAGTTGATGGTGATGAAGCCACGCTGGACGCACAGAACGTCTACTACCGGAACGTGAACGACACAGTGAGGGAGCTTGTTGCCAGTGGCGTCAAGACGATCAAACTGCAGCATGTGAACGGTCAGCGCTATATAGGCAACGGCATCGGCGGCAAGGATGTGCGCATCGAGGTTGACGGATGTGCCGGCAACGATATGGCGATGTTCATGAACGGTCCCACCGTCGAGGTCTTTGGCAATGCGCAGGATGGCGTGGGCAACACGATGAACGCTGGTACGGTCATCGTGCACGGTGACGCTGGAGACGTGCTGGGATACGGCATGCGCGGCGGCAAGGTCTTCATCAAGAACGACGTCGGCTACCGCGTTGGGATTCACATGAAGGCGTACGAAAACCTGATCCCCGTCATGGTCTGTGGCGGCAAGGCGCGTGACTTCTTCGGCGAGTACATGGCTGGCGGCATGCTGGTACTGCTCGGTATGAACTCGCAGCTCGAGGGTCCGCTCGTGGGCGGATATGTCGGCACGGGCATGCACGGCGGCATCATCTATCTTCGCGGCGAGGTGGAACCCTGGCAGTGCGGCAAAGAGGTCGGCATATTCACCGCCGACGAAGAGGACATGAAGACGCTCGGACCGGTGCTCAAGGAGTACTGCGAGGCGCTCGACATGGACTACGACGAGGTCGTGTCCGGGCCATTCACCAAGCTGGTCCCGATCAGTCATCGTCCGTACGGAAAGATGTACACGTACCTGTAGGGGCAAGCTCTGCGGATGTTGCGCAGGCCCGCTGGTAGGCTCTCACGCAAGTGGGCACAAGGATGCAATGAATACGCGGAAAGCGAAACACCTTTGAAACATTCAACCGCTACTATCTTTCAAGTACGCACCACCATCACGATAGATTCACAATCATGTTCAAGGAGACACGCGCTCAGCGTCGTGTCAGGTATCGATTGGGAGGTCTTCACATGGCACCAACGTTCGATAAAGACTACGTGATCAAGACCGTTGAGGAGCGAGGCATTCGCTTCATCCGTTTCTGGTTCACCGACGTTCTCGGTCAGATGAAGTCGTTCGCGATCTCTGACACCGAGCTCGAACTCGCCTTCGAAGAGGGCATGGGCTTCGACGGTTCCTCCATCGACGGATACACGCGCATCGAGGAATCAGACATGATCGCGATTCCTGATCCCACCACTTTCAGGATTCTTCCGTGGCGTCCGGAGCGGGGTGGCGTGGCCTCCATGTTCTGTGACGTACAGCTTCCCGATGGTACGCCGTTCACTGGCGATCCTCGTAACGCTCTCCAGCGCAACCTCAAGAAGGCCGCCGACATGGGTCTCACAATGTACGTCGGCCCGGAGCTTGAGTTCTTCTACTTCGAGGACGAGAAGTCGACCGTGCCGCTCGACAACGGTGGCTACTTCGATCTCACTCCCCTCGATGTCGCGTCGGATCTTCGTCGCGAGACTGTGCTGACTCTCGAGAAGCTCGGTGTAACAGTGGAGTACTCGCACCACGAGGTCGCTCCCTCGCAGCATGAGATCGATCTTCGCTACGCCGAGGCTAGCGAGATGGCTGACATCGTCATGACCTATCGCTTGGCCGTCAAGGAGATCGCCTACGGCAATGGCGTCTACGCGACGTTCATGCCCAAGCCGATCGCCGGCGAGAACGGTAACGGAATGCACGTGCACCAGTCGCTGTTCAACAAGGACGGCAACGCATTCTTCGACGCCAACGACCCGGAGGGCTACAACCTCTCCACTATTGGCAAGCAGTACATCGCCGGCCTGCTCAAGTACGCACCTGAGTTCTGCGCCGTGACCAACCAGTTCGTGAACTCCTACAAGCGCTTGGTTCCGGGCTACGAGGCTCCGGTCTACGTGAGCTGGGCTCGCCGCAACCGTTCCGCGATGGTTCGTGTTCCCATGTACAAGCCGGGCAAAGAGAACGCAACCCGCGTTGAGCTGCGTTCGCCGGATCCCGCAGCCAACCCGTACCTCGCGTTCTCCGTGATGCTTGGTGCCGGTCTCAAGGGTATCGAGGAGAAGCTGGAGCTCATGCCTGAGGCCAGCAACAACATCTTCGATATGAGCGTGGCCGAGCTTGATGCCGCTGGCATCAAGACCCTGCCGGGCAACCTCGGTGAGGCTATCGCACTGTTCGAGAACTCCGAGCTCATGAGAGAAGTCCTGGGCGATCATATCCACGAGTACTTCGTTAAGGCCAAGAAGGCTGAGTGGACCGAGTACAGCGCCTACGTTTCCGAGTGGGAGTTGGATCGCTATCTGAGCATTCTCTAGCAGTTGCTGCAGGCAATACACGGAACGGCAATGGCGCCGGTCGGGGAAACTCGTCCGGCGTCTGCCGTTTCATGAGACTTGTACAAGGCAGAGCGATACAATCATGCACAAGAAAAATGGGCTGATATTATCAGATGACTCGCAAACCCGAGCGTGGGTGTCCAGCGCGATCTAACA
>JAQIBK010000118.1 GCA_027859125.1 Actinomycetota bacterium
CCCCACCGACCAGAGGACCTCGATTCTCGCGCCGTGTTGATCGACACCCCCGTATCCCCAACCAGCCCCCGGCAAGCCGATGGCCTGCCCACCGTGGCACGGCTCGAGATTCACGGCTCCGGTCGGCGCGATGTGCGGATTCTGCCCTTGACTGGCATGTCCGAACAACCGCCAGCGGGGAGTTCTGCCCTGTGAGCGGCTTCTAGGGCTCCGTGAACGGTTCTCGAGCCATGTTCACTTACAGAGTTTGACCATTCCCCGCCGCCAGCGCCCCCCTCACCGAACCCCAGTGACAGCATGCGGCAAGCGCGTCGCTCCCTCCTGCCCTGCACCCTACTCTGAATCTGTAGACGTGCCGCATGGGGGCAGTAGTGCCCTTTCGGAGGAGGTGAAACGCATGAAGGTCTGCATCAAGGGAAGCGCCGATGAAGTCAAGCTCGGCGACATCCTGGAAGTGTGTCGCGAAATCGACAAGATTCTGGTCCCGACAGACGGTTCGGAACCTTCGGTCGCAGCGACCGAATACGCGGTCATCATGGCCAAGACGTTCGGCGCCAAGATCAAGGCGATCTTCGTGGATACCGGGCTCGAGAAGCTCGAATATCCCGAGGAGGTCATGAGCGAGGATGTGTATGAGGGTGTTCACGCATCGATCAAGGGTTTGGTCATCGCCAAAACAATGTGTGAGCGCAACGGTGTCGAGTGCGAGGTCGAAGTGGCGCAGGGCGGAGTGGCTAAGCGCATCGTCGCAGTCGCCCAAGAGTGGGGTGCCGACATGATCGTCGTCGGCGACACAGGTCGTACGGGCCTCAAGCGCATCGCGCTCGGCTCTGTGGCCGAGACGGTGGTCAAGGCCTCTCCGGTCCCGGTAATGGTCATCAAGTCCGAGTAACCAAAGACTATTCGTAGCAAGTGATAATTCGCCGGCGTCGCCGGCACGACTGATTAAGGAGGTGCGAAGAGATGGCAGCAAATGCAGAGGTGACCGCTGGCGTGGCTGGAGCCGAAACCTATATCCAGCACGGAACTCACATCGATACGATCGAGAGTGTCGATATGGTCTTTCGCGCACAGCGCAAGCTGAGCTTTACGTATGGCGCCATATTCTTCGGGGTGACCTTGGCGATTCCGGCGCTTTCAGTGGTTTGGGAAGGCTGGTACGCGACTCCGATATGGGGCGGGTTCACCGCGAACTACCTGTTCGTTTCATTGCTCTACTACATCTTCCTTTGGACCATGGCATGGACCTACTCCAAGAAGGCCGACAGGCTGGACGAGGACCTCATGCATATGGCCGAGGAAATCGAATCTAAATTCAAGCGCGAGCACGCAGCCGAGCTCACTGAGGAGGACTAGACCATGAACGCAATCGCAATCGTTCTCGTTATCGGTCTGGTGCTCTTCACCGTCGGGCTGTCGATCTTCTCTCGTCGCTTCACTCGTACCACGGCGGACTTCTACCTCGCCGGACGCAAGGTCGGTTCGTTCTCCAACGCTTCAGCGATTTCGGGCGATTACCTGTCAGCAGCATCCTTTCTGGGTGTTGCAGCGGCAGTGTATGCGTCTGGTCTCGACGGCGTCTGGTACGCTGCCGGCTTCGCCGGTGGTTTCATGGTCGTTGTGCTCTTCATCGCGTCGGCTTTGCGGCGATTCGGTGAGTACACGGTCGCGGACTTCGCGTTCGGGCGTTTTGGCTCTGACCGCATCCGTCTCGTGACCGTGCTCGGTGTTCTTCTGACTTCGATGTTCTACATGGCCCCGCAGATGTACGGTGCGGGTACCACGTGGTCCATCCTCGTTGGTCGAGGATTCCTGGGCATGAGCGCGTACAACACCGGTGTCGTCGTCGTGGCCGCGGTCATGATGTTCTATGTCGCCATGGGCGGCATGAAGGGCACTACGCTCAACCAGATCTTCCAGTTCTGGTGGCTCAACTTCGCCGCCATCCTGTTGGTCGTCTTCATCTTTGGTGGCGGATTCAGCTATCCTGACGCGCTCGAGGCGGCGTCATCCGATACGTTGGTCAACTCAAAGACCGTGACGGTGGCGGATCTCGTTGCCGATGACGGTGCCATGCTCGCGAAGGCGGAGGGCGCCATGTCCGCTGAGGGCTTCGCAGAGGTAGAGGCTGCAGTAGTTGCGGGCGTTGAGACCGCCAAGGTCAACGTCGTGCTCCCGCAGGTGAACAAGCTGCACGAGCTGCGCGACCTGGTGTTCGTCGAGCCCGGTCATCGCTACAACGTGCTCGATCAGTTCTCGATGGTGCTGGCTCTCGTACTGGGTACCGCTGGGCTGCCACACATCCTCAACCGGTACTACACGAACCCCTCCGGCTCAGCGGCTCGCCGCTCGACCTTCTGGGTGCTCGTACTCATCGGTATGTTCTACATCATGGCACCCATCATCGGTCTCGCGGGTCGAGAACTCATCGCCAACGCGGTAGCCGATGGGTCGGCTCCAACAGCGGCCGCGTATGTTGACGGGCTGCTCGTGACCGCAAGCCAGATCATGCCCATGATGGGTCAGATCATCGGTGGCCAGTGGCTCCTCGGTATCGTGTCGGCTGGTGCATTCGCCGCTATGTTCTCCACCATCGGTGGACTGCTGATCGCTTGTTCGTCGGCCGTTGGTCACGATGTGTACGAGAAGTACATCAACCCGAACGCGACTGAGAAGCAGAGAGTCTTCTTTGCCAAATCAGCGGTTATCGTGTTCGCACTGATCGCTCTGGGTATCGGTCTTGGTATTCCGGCCTCAGGCCTGAACACCGCTTATCCCGCGATCATCGCGATGATGGTGACCTGGGCGTTCGCATTCGGCGCTGGTGCTTTCGTGCCAATGCTCCTCACGGGTATCTGGTGGAAGGGCACGACTGAGAAGGGCGCGATCGCCGGCATGATCGTCGGTGGTGGTGGTTCGCTCTTCATCATCCTGCTCAACATCCTCAAGACCCTTGGAGTCCTGACTGCCGGCGGAGTGCTCGGTTTCCTCGGAGACCTCACGTACCCCACGGTGTTCACCTTCCCGGCAGCACTGCTCACCATCATCATCATAAGCAAGATGGATGGTCAGCTGCCCAAGAACGTCGATCACATCTGGATGCGCATCCACGGTACGGCTCACGAGCGCTACGAGCGTGAGCACGGACTGGACAAGGTGGGCGGCATGTTCGGTGGTGTCCCCGGAGGCGCCAAGAAGTAGCTCCACACTTTGGCGAACCTCCCCCCAGGGGTCGCCAAGGATACAGTCCGGTTCCGACTTCTACGTCCCGGAAGTCGGAACCGGACCACCCGGAGGACGCTGTGCGGCATGGGCCGCCCGGCGTCCTCCTGCGTTCGCGTCCCTGGGTTAAGCGCGAGCAGCGGTCACAAGGGCCGCCGCTATCGCTGCGACCGACTTGGTGTCCGCTAGAGGCAGGTCCAAACGTGCCACTCGCAGTCCGTGAGCCGCCAAGGTCAAGAAGTCACCCTCCGCCTGGGCACGGAAGAGACGGCTGAGAGTGAGATCCTGACCCGGTATCTCGACATCCACGCGTTCCCGAGCGGTTATCATCAGGAACACTCCTGTCCTCGGACCACCCTTGTGGAGCTGCCCTGTCGAATGCAGGTAGCGAGGACCGGTCTCAAGGCACGTGGCCACTTCTGTTGCGGATGAGACGCGTTTCAGTGCGGCCCTCAGATGATTCATGAGGCCGCCGTGATCGGGAAGGTAGGCGAGGGTGGCGAGATAGTCCCCGGGTCTCAGGGAGTCAAGGATCATTGATGCGGCAGCTGTGAGATCCTCCGGAGCTGGAGTGTCGCTCAGGTCTCCGGCGAATGTGGCCCACATACCGTTCAGGTCAGCCACGGCGGTGGGCGGGTTCAACGTTCCGGCGAGCATATCGTTCGTGGCTGATTTCGCTTCGGCCACATTCGGCTCGTCGAACGGGTTGATCTCAAGAAGCAGGCCCAGAAGCGCTATCGCGTGTTCCCAGCGTACGAACTCGGCACCTATATCGAGCGAATCATCGATTTCGAGTTCGATGACGGGATGCTTCTCGGATACAGTGCCGGCCCATCGTCGCAATCCGTCGTCATGCCTGAAGCGCATCACCACGATGGCTCTGTCCGTGCCGTACCCCGGTGGTGTGGTGGGATCGTACTCCAGAACGGGCACGACACCCGTGCCCTCCTTGCCGGTGGATTCCGCCACGAGTTGCTCGACCCAGAGCCCGAACGGCCCCAACCCCTGTGAGGTGACCAGTGTGAGCTTGTCCATCCCTTTGGCGTGTGAATCTCCAATGAACGACGCCAATACTGCGCCAGGGTTGTCGGGGGTGTCAGCATGACACCGGCGTTCCATCTCCAGTGCACGCACGCACATCTCGGCCACATCGATGCCGATGAGGGCCGCCGGAGTGAGACCGAAAAGAGTCAGAGCCGAGAACCTGCCACCGACGGATGGCGGCGTATTGAGGGTCAGGCGCATCACGTCTCGCTCCCGCAGTTTCTCCAAAGCTGATCCGGGATCGGTGATCGCGATGAAGTGCTTGCCTGCTCGCGGACGGGGGAACTCCTCTTCCATCCAAGATCGGAAGATCGCATACAGCGACATCGGTTCTATGGTCGAGCCGGACTTGCTTGAGACCAGGAAGTACGTCGTGGACCTGTCGAGAGTGCGAAGTGCATTATCGATAACCAGCGGATTCGTGGTGTCGAACACACGGAGACCAGGCATACCCGGCGCTGATCCGATGATCTCGGACATGACATGCGCAGCGAGTGAGGATCCGCCCATTCCCAGGAGCACGATATCTTTCGCGCCCTCCTCGGTCAGTGTCTTTGCCAGCGTTCGAATGAGGGGTATTCGCTGAGGTGCCTTCTCCGCGAGGTCAGTCCACCCCATCCGATGGGCGATCTTCTGTTTGACATCGATGTCGCTGGTGTACAGCGATCCGTCGTGAGCAGCGAGCCTGCGAATCGCATCGAGGTCGGACAAGCGCTGCATCGAATCCATGAGGTACCTTCCGTCACGAGCCATCAGAAGTTGCGAGTCTTTCGCCATCGATGATACCCGTACTTGGAATGCGTGCTGTGTTCGTGCTTTCGGAGCACTGCTTCTGTGCGACTAGATTTCGTCTTTGCGGCGGCCCGTTAGGGTCTGGGGCCCTTCAGGTGTGCCCGACGGCTGGAGATGAGCGACCATGAGGCCACCGGTCACGACTGCAAGGCCACCGATCGCAGTTGACAGTGTGATTGACTCACCCAGGAAGGCGGCCGCAAAAAACACGGCGCTCACGGGTTCTGCGTACGTCATGATCGCAACTCGATCCGCACGGACCGTACGTAATGCTGAAATGATCAGCAATCCGGTTGCTGCGGTGTGGACTGTTCCCAGAATGCCGAGTGAGCCCCATTCGATCACTGTGTTGGGCCCTGGCAGGAACAGCGCTGCGGGCAACAGCACCGTTGCGGCGGCGATGTATTCGCCCAACATGTACACGGAGGTGGACACGCCTTGGACCAGTCGACGAGCGTTGAGAACGAGCATCGCATATGTGATCGATGCGGCAAAAGCCATAGCCACACCCAAGCTCTCCGGGCCACCGTCGAAATTCAGTTCGCGGGGACCGAGTATCACAATCGTTCCAATAAGGGAGATGGCGAGAGGGGCCACTATCCGTCGGTCGAAAGGCTCCTTGCCCACCAGTGGAGTGAGCAATGCCACGACTACGGGCCCCAGATATCCCAGGAGCACGACCACGGCAACGTCCACGAGCTGGAGTGCGCCCATGAACAGCACCCAGTTGAGTGCGAGGAGAACACCCATTGAGGCGATAGCCAATCGCTTGCGGGATGGAAGCTCGGCCAGTTCTCCGAGTCGACCTCTTGCAAGGAGATAGATCATGGTCACGAATCCTGCGACGGTGACGCGCCAGAAAACTATCACGAAGGGGCTCGTATCGATCTGTCGCACGAAGAGAGCGATCGATCCCCACACGAGTCCGGCCAACGCCACCCGAGCTAGACCAGCGCGTTCGCTGGTCGCAGATTCGAGCGTCATCAGCAGATGCGCGGGAGTTGTTCACCCACGAGCATGTCCATGATGCGCTTGGAGCCGAAGCCGGTCTTCACGTAGACCTTGCCAGCCGGGCCCTCGGTGACTTCGCCTATGATGGCGGCGTTCTCGCCATAGGGCGCGTTGCGCATGGCCTCTAAGGCGGCATCCGCCTCGTCGGCGGGCACGATGCTGACCATCTTGCCCTCATTGGCCACCTGGAACACGTCGTAGCCCAGCATCTCGCTGGCTCCGCGCACTTGTGGGTGCACCGGCACGGAGTCCTCAACTACGGTGATCGATGTAGCGGAGGCCCCCGCGAGCTCGTTCAGAGTGGATGCGAGTCCACCACGGGTGGGATCGCGGAAGCAGCGGGTGCTCGGTGCCGCTGCGAGGGTGGCTGCAACGAGGTGGTTGAGCGGGGCGGCGTCCGTCTCGATATCGGTGTCGAAAGTCAGGCCCTCGCGAATAGACACGATCGCGATGCCGTGGTCTCCGAGCGTTCCGGACAGAAGAACCTTGTCGCCCGGCATGCATGAACTGCTCGAGAGCGAGACGCCCTCGGGAATGACGCCGATGCCTGCCGTGTTTATGTAGATCCCGTCGCCGTGACCCTTCTCGACGACCTTGGTGTCGCCGGTCACGATGTGCACGCCTGCCTCAGCAGCGGAGTCGCGCATGGTCTCGAGGATTCGCCGAAGGTCGGATACGGGGAAGCCCTCCTCCAGAATGAAGCCCACGGAGAGGTACAGCGGTTTCGCACCCGCGGTCGCCACGTCGTTGACTGTGCCGCAGACGGCAAGCCGCCCGATGTCGCCACCGGGAAAGAACACGGGATGCACCACATAGGAGTCCGTGGACATGGATATCTGTCCCGGCGGGACATCCAGAGCAGCCGCATCCTCCATGCGTGAGAGGATCTCATCGTCGAATCCACTCATGAAGACGTCCTCGATGAGGTCGCGCATCATGGTGCCGCCGCTGCCGTGAGCCAGCAGGATCTTGTCCTGTCGCATCCGTGAGCCTCCGTACTGCATCATGGGCTTGAACTCTGCGCTCGATGGCGTAGAGAGGTGCCCTTACGATCTTCCGTGATCCGTATAGCGATAGTACGCCGCGCATGAGCCTTCCGATGAGACCATGCAGGGGCCGATGGCGTGCTCCGGCGTGCAGCCCTTTGCAAAGAGCTTGCACTCGTACGGCAGTATGACGCCACGAAGAACCTCACCGCATTGGCACCCCTTTGTCTCCTTTGGCGGAGGAGGTGTCACGGGAATCACTCGCATTGCGTCGTGCGCGCCGTATTCTTCACGAATCTTGAGGCCAGTACCGGGGATCACACCGATTCCGCGCCATTCTGCATCGCACGGCTCGAAGATCTTCTCGATCAGGGCTATCGCGGTGGGGTTCCCCTCGGCCATGACGCCTCTTTTGTATGCGATCTCCACTTCGGCGCGACCGTCTGCAACCTGCTCGGCGAGCATCCAGATTCCCTGGAGGACATCGACGGGCTCAAAACCGGTGATCACGCTGGGAACGCCATACTCCTCAGCCAGGAAACGGTAGGGCTCCAGGCCGATTATCGTGGAGACGTGGCCAGGAAGTATGAATCCGCCGATCTGCACGTCGGGATCGTTGACCAGTACGCGCAGTGCCTCTGGCACAGTCTTGTGTGCTGAGTAGATCAGGAAGTTGTCGAGCCCACGCCTCTGCGCTTGCTCGATCGTGGATGCGATGATCGGTGCGGTGGTCTCGAATCCGACACCTATGAAAACGACTTTGTTGTCAGGGTTCTTCTCGGCGATGTTCAGCGCATCGAGGGGGGAGTACACGATACGGATGTCGCCACCCGCCGCTTTCTCCTGTGACATCGACGAGTAGGAGCCCGGCACCTTCATCATGTCGCCGAAGGTGGTGACGATCACGCCGGGTTGCTTGGCGAACTCGATCGCTGTGTCTATGTCGGCATTGCTGGTCACGCAGACCGGGCAGCCGGGACCCGACAACAGCGTGAGAGTGTCCGGCATGATCTCACGCAGTCCGTGCTTGGCAATGGAGACAGTGTGCGTGCCACAGACCTCCATGAATTTCACTGGCTTTGTTGCGACCACATTGAGGCGGTCGATCAGCCCTCGAGCGATCTCCGCATCACGAAAGCCGGAAAGATCGATCACGATGCTTCGCCTTCCAGAAGTTCCGCCTCAGCTGCGAGCAGACCGTCCACTGACTTGAGTATCTCAAGAGTCTCGAGCGCGTACGCTTCGTCAACGACCTGAATTGCGAATCCGGCGTGAATGAGCGCGTAATCATCGAGTTTCGCCTCAGGAACCATCGCGAGACTCACATGGCGCGACACCCCCAAGATGTCCACTTCGGCCATCTGGCTCTCTTCGAGCTTGGTGATTCTTGCTGGGATTGCAAGACACATACTGGCCCTCCTTAGGCTGCCACGCGCGTGTGCGCATATGTGTGACAATCAAACTTCGTGCCGTCTGGCCCAAGCGACCACCGCTTGGCCGAACGAGACCGCTCCATCGTTCATCGGCAGGCTCACGTGAGTGAGGGGCTGGAGCCCCGCATTCTCAAGACCGCGAACAGTGGCCCCGAGGACGAGACGATTCATGAACACGCCTCCTGCGAGAGCGACATGACGTGCGCCGACACACGCCGCTTCTTCCTTGCCCAAAGAGACTATACCTTGCGAAACCGCGCGATGGAAGCGAATCGATATTACCCCCGGGGGTATTCCGCTATCAATGTCATCCAGTATTGCCCAGAACACGGGGCGAGGATCGATCTCGTGATTCTCTGAACTGGGCATTCCGAACTGGTAGGAGCCTTCCGCACGGAGGTCTGCGGCCGCTTCCAGTTCGATGGCTGCCTGACCTTCGTACAGGGCTTCGTCACGTATCCCGACCAGTGCCGACACGGCATCGAAGAGTCGACCCATCGAGGATGTCAGGGGGGTGTTGACCCTGCGCTCGACCATCTGTCGGAGGAGCCTCTCCTCGCCATCCTCGAGACGCGACAACAGAGGAGCTGCCCCAGGGTGTTCGAGCATGGCGGGATCGAGCCCGAGCATGGTCCCAACGGCCATACGTGCCGGCCTGCGTACGGCCGCCGCGCCACCGGGCATGGGGACGACCGCCAGATGAGCCAGTCGCTCATAGCTGCTCCAGGTCGAAAGAAGCACCTCTCCGCCCCAGATCGTGCCGTCTTCGCCGAAGCCGGTTCCGTCGAAAGCGAATCCAACGACGGGCTCCTCCACCCCGTGCTCGGCAGTCACGCTCACAATGTGGGCGTGGTGATGCTGCACTCCTGTCTTCGGCAGGTTGAGGCTGTGCGCGAACTTGGTCGACAGATACTCGGGGTGCAGGTCGTAGGCCACGAGTTTCGGATCGATACGGAACAGATCCTGATACAGGCCGATCGTCTTCTCGTACGCTTCAAGGGTTTCGGCGTTCTCCATGTCCCCGATATGCTGGGACACGAAGGCGTGTCGGCCGCTCAGCAATGTGAAGGTGTTCTTCTGCTCGGTGCCTGTTGCCAGGATGTCGACGTCGGTCTCGAACGGCAGTTCCAGCGGGAACGGTGCATACCCGCGCGCCCGCCTCACTGGCTCCACGATATCGCCCACGACGCGCACGACGGAATCGTCGTATCGCGAATGGATCGCGCGGTCGTGCATGAGGAAGGCGTCGACGATTCCATGCAGCCGTACCAGCGCCTCTGCGTTGTCAGTGGCGATGGGCTCATCGGAGATGTTGCCTGAGGTCATCACGAGCGGACGGCCCACGTCGCTCAGCAGCAGATGGTGCAGAGGAGTGTAGGGAAGCATGACGCCCATCTCCCGCAGTCCGCCGGCAACCGACTCAGCCACGGGGGAGGAGACGTCCTCACGCAGCTTGAGCAGCACGATCGGACGCACATGGCCGGCCAGCAGCTCCTCCTCCTGCGCATTGATCTCGCAGAATACTCGCGCCTCTTGAACCGATGAGACCATGATCGCCAGCGGCTTGCCCTTGCGGTGCTTTCTCTCTCGCAGCTCGCGAACAGCATCTTCATTGGTGGCGTCGCATGAAACGTGGAACCCACCGAGGCTCTTGATGGCCAGGATGCGACCGTCGAGCAGAAGCCGGGACGCCGTTGCGAGTATCTCGTCGGAGCGCACGCTCTCAGTCTCGCGATCTCGATGAGGCCGAGGATCGATCTCGACTTCCGGTGACCAAGCTGCGGCAGGGGGGACGATGGCGTCGGCCGAGGCGGAGTTCGCGTTGAGAAACAGACGGGGGCCGCACACGAAACATGCATCAGGTTGAGCGTGGAAACGACGGTTCGTCGGATCCGCATACTCCTTTGCGCAATCAGGACACATGGGGAACGCCGCCATGGTCGTCAGTGGTCGGTCGTAAGGTATGTCTGAGATTATGGTGAATCGCGGCCCGCAGTTGGTGCAGTTGATGAACGGGTAGCGGTGCCTTCGATCGGATGGATCCGCGAGCTCGGAAGCGCACGCATCGCAAGTCGCAACGTCGGGTGATATCAACGTGCGAGCACCCTGGATCGCCGCAGACTCGCGTATCGAGAACCCGTCGAAAACCTCGGGTTCGATCTCCTCGGTGATCACGGACTGGATCACGGCCATCGGGGGAGCGTCGTCGGACACTCGTCTAAGGAAGCTGTCCACGTGCGACGACGATCCCTGGACCGTGCAGAAGACACCGTCAGAGGAGTTCAGCACCCAGCCATCGAGCTCCAACTCCTTGGCCAGGTTATAGACGAATGGCCGGAACCCGACGCCTTGGACGATACCGGTGATATGCAGAGTTTGGGCTCTCACTGTCGGCGACGTCAGGACTGACGCGCAGAGACGTCAACGTCGGGGTTCCGCTTGGGAATCCCGTTGTGATCCGAGTGCTTGGAGTAGCCGTCGGCGACGAACTTGTTGTTGATGAGCACAAAGAGACGGTACGCCTGGTCCAGCAGCTCCATCGCCTCGCTGGCGGTGTGAGCGTCCAGTTGCTCCTGGGGCTTGTTGAAGGGTGAGTCATGGATGAACGCGTTGCGGCCGCTCCGCATGTCACGCCAGCGGCGAGGGAACTCCTGATAGCCGAGCTCCTTGGCTGCTCCCTCGAACGACTCACCGGTGAGCTTTGGGAACAGCCTGCCGATGCGACCGCCGATTGCGCGCTGACCATCGAGCACGACCTGGCGCACAGTGAGGTCAGCTCCACGTGCAGTGAGGATGCGATCGATGATGTCTTCGAGGATCGACTCCAGGAACGCCGCAATGAGGATGACGACGATCTCGGACTCTCCTTCTGCGTGGTACTTGCGGATACGGGCGTCGAGGCGCTTGAGGCGCTTTGGCGGGAACTCGCGACGATCCGCACGGGTCGCTCCGCAATCAGGGCACGCTGACTCTCCACTACCGAACTTGGGACTGGCCGACAGGAACCCGCACTCGGGGCACTCCCAGTAGTGTGGGGTCTCTCCGGTGCTCGTCTTGGGGTGGAGCGTGGACTTGGTCTGTTTCGGCTTCACTGTTTGATTGTATCAGCGCGAGCCGTGAGTTGCCCGTACAGACGGAGGAAGCTCTAGGCCATGCTGATGAAGCAGTTGCTCGTCGGTCATGATCTTGTCCGAGGGACCGTCTGCGACCACTCGCCCGCCATCGACGACCACGGCTCGCTGGCACAGGTGCCAGGCGAGTTCCATGTCGTGTGTGGCGACCACGAGCGTCGTGTCCAGCTTCTCGAGCAAGGCGACCATCTCACGCTTGGCCCTGGGGTCGAGGTTCGAGGTGGGCTCGTCCAATACGAGCAGCGCAGGCGACATCGCGAACACCGTTGCCAGCGCGACGCGCTTCTTCTGGCCGAAACTCAGGTGCTGACCGGGGCGGCTCGCCGAGTCGGCGAGGCCGACCGCGTGCAGGGCTTCATGAACCCGGCGGTCCACTTCATCGTTGTTCAGTCCCATGTTCAGCGGGCCGAACGCCACATCGTCGTAGACGGTGGTCATGAAGAGTTGATCGTCTGGATCCTGGAACACGAGACCGACGTCGGCCCTGATGCCTCGCACGGTCTCGTCGGAGAGAACAGTGCCGTTGATGGTCACACTGCCCGATGATGCGCGGACGATGCCGTTGATGTGCAGTATCAAGGTGGACTTGCCGGCCCCGTTGGGTCCAAGAAGCGCAACTCTCTCGCCGCGTGCGATCGAGAGATTCACTCCATTGAGCGCATGGGTCCCATCGGGGTACGCGTATTCGATGTCGCGAAGTTCTATGGCGGGCGTGCTCACGTCGTCAGTCATTGCATTCCGTCCGGTCAGTAGAGGAGAAGGGCGAATGAGGCGAGCAGCATTGTCGTGATGGCGAGAGCGTCAGAGACTGTGAAGACGAGGCGTTCCGTTGTGGGGAGAAGCCCTGTGTATCCTCTCGCCAGCATGGATGCATACACACGCTCACCGCGCTCGTACGAGCGGATGAACATGCTTCCAGCCAGATGACCGTAGAGCTTGGCGGTCCGCCAGCGTGAGAGCGCGTAGCCCCGGCTCGCGATGGCGCGTCGCATCGAGACGATCTGTGCACGGAGCACGTCGACGTATCGATAGATGAATGAGAGGAGCATGACGATTATCCGAGGCATCCGTAGGCGCGCCATTCCCTCGAACAGTTGCGGTGGGGGCGTCGTGGCAGCAAGAAGCAACATGGTGAAAGCCGAGAGCCACGCTTTGCTCAACACCGCCCAAGCGGCTATCCAGCCGCCAGCTGCGTAGGCCGTTGCGAAACCGGTCACGTTGAGTGAGCCCGCATCGCCCTGAAGCGGGGCGAACAGAGCTATCGTCCCTGCGAAGGGCAGGACGAGCGCGCTGCGCTTGAGCACTCGTAGTATCGGGAGTTTGGCCAGAAGTCCGACTGCGATGAGCAGTGACACGAGGGCAGCGAACTCCTCGATCCGGGGAGGCGGTCCGACAACGACAGCTACCACTATGGCCAGTGCGCTGGCGATCTTGGTGCGCGGATCGAGATTGTGGATCGGTGAGCAGATGTAGGTGAGGGCGTCGTAGCCGGTAGCGTGCGCGTGCTCATGGCCGGCCACGACGCCCTCGGTGTGATGATGTGGGTGCCTGTGTTGAGGCACCGCCTCATGAGTGTGCACATGACGATGCACGCCCTTGGGAGGTGTTGATCTGTCGAGGCGCCGGCGGCTCATTTGCTCAGGCTCAGCTAGTCGCGCGTAGGTTGCGGATCGCCATCGTGACGGTGTACAAGGCCACACCGGTGATCACTATGCCGACGAGGCCGGCCAGGACACCCGCGAGAACCTCGTTGCTGAGACCTGGCACCGCGTAGTCAGGCATAGGCCCTGTGATCAACTCCGCCGGAGTGTAGCTGGCCCCGATCTTCTCGTAGACGTACTCGAGACCGTCGGGACTGCTGGACGCGAGGAAGGAGAGAGCCGCTGCGCAGATGGCGAGAACTCCCATTCCAACTGCCACTCCTCGTGTCGATACTGTGCGTTCGGGTGCGTCGAGAATGTCAGGGCGCACCGACAGGATGTAGTTGACCAATGCGGCGGTTATGAGCCCTTCGCCAACCCCGATTATCGCATGCCAGAAGGCCATCGAGCCCACTGCTATGCCAATGGGCGCGCGTCCCGAGATCCAGAGCATCAGCCCCGCGCATACGGCGGCGGCCATAGTGGCAGCCCAAGCCGCCGTGAACGAACCTATCGAGCGGCCCGCCCGAGTGTTCCGAATACGAGTGGCAAGAGCATATACGGCCCATCCCACCATGGGTCCGACAATCGCCATGTTGAACATATTGGCACCCAGGGCGAGTACTCCTCCGTCTGCGAACATGAATGCTTGAATGATGAGCACGGTAGTCATGATGAGCACTGCGGCCCAGGGACCCAGAATGATCGCGGCAGCTGCGCCCCCGGCAAAGTGCCCTGAAGTGCCTCCAGCCACAGGGAAGTTGAGCATTTGAAGTGCGAATATGAGCGCTGCGAGTACTGCCATCAGTACCACTCGCGAGTCCGACATCTTCTTTCGAACCGTCACCACCGCATAGCCGACCACCGGCACAGAAGCGATCCAAGAACCGATCGTGGTTGACTGAGACAGCATTCCCTCAGGTATGTGCATGGATTCGTCCCTCCCTATAGGTGTCGACCTGTCGTGGTCGGCACGAGCTTGCCGTGCTTCACGCCCTTGGTTCCCAGCAGACCATTCGCAATCGACCGCACTTGGGCGCTCGTTCCCCGTACTACGAGCACCTCCAGGCAGTTGTGTGCGTCCAGATGGATATGCATGGAGGAGACGATCTTGTCGTGGTGTGCATGTTGCAGGGCGTCGAGACGTTCCGAGAGATCGCTGGCATGGTGGTCGAAGACCATGGTCACGGTTCCAACGATCTCTTCGTCGGAGTCCTCCCATTCGGATTCGACGAGGGCGTCGCGAACGAGGTCGCGCACAGCTTCAGAGCGGTTCGCATGTGTGCCCCGACGTTCGACCAGTTGGCCGAAGCGAGTCAACAGCTCATCGTCCATAGCGAGTCCGAAGCGCGTCAGCTTGCCCACGGTTGTGCCTCCATTTGGCGTAGCACGAATAAGGAAAGAGTAGCACGACCGGGTCCCCTGTCAAGGTCGCCCGGTCGTGTCGATGTCGGTCAAGTATGAGCCGAGGGTATCGCTAGATGAGCTCCACTTTCACGTCGCTGTCGCCAGAGTCCTCAAGGTCGTTCGCTGATTTCTCAAGCTTCGCACGAGCCTCGCCCAGAAGTACGCCGGCTTGCGCCAAAGCGGCGCTGGCATCGTGTCGATGTCCATGATCTGCGAGATGATGCAACTGCTCGAGCCACTGCTGAACCAGAGCTATCGCATCATCGGACTGGCCGATGGCGAGTTTGAGTTGGTCAACGTTGATTCCGTGTTCACACACTCTGCGTGCCTCCTTGTTCTTGGGCTCTAGCCGATCCAGGTGGACAGCTCGTCGATGAGTCGTTTCTTGGGCATGGCTCCAACCAGTTTCTTGGCGACCTGACCGTTCGCGAAGACGAGCAGCGTGGGAATCGACAAGACGTCGAACTTCGTTGCAGTTGTGGGATTCTCATCCACGTTCAGCTTGCCGACGACGATCTTGTCGCCGTATTCTTCTGCGATCTCCTTGAGTACCGGCTCCATCATGCGGCAAGGGCCACACCACGGGGCCCAGAAGTCGAGAATGACGGGCTTGTCACTGCCGATTACATCGGCCTCAAAACCCGCATCTGTGATAGTCAGCATGTCTGTCATACCCCTGTGACTCCCTTCGTTTGTGGTCGCGCCTAAACGGAGCAGACCTTCTCATCGATGAGCCGGAGCGCTTCGAACGCAGCGGACGCGCCCTTGGCGGCAGCGGTTATCACCTGTTTGAGCTCCGAGTCCGTCACGTCGCCAGCGGCGAACAGACCCGGCCATGTCGTGCGACCATCGTGGTCTATCTTGATGTACCCCTTCTCATCAAGGTCCGCAAGGTCTGATGCTGTCGTGTTGACAGGATCAACTCCCACGAAGATGAAGACTCCATCCAGCGGCAGGAGGAAGTCGTCTTCGCCTTTGGTGGACCCCAGTAGAACCCCGGCCACTTTGCCGTCCGCGCCCTGAATCTCCTTGACTGTACTACTGAGCTGCATCTCTATCTTCTCGTTCGCGAAGCACTTCTCCTGTATGCACTTCGTCGCCCGTAGTTCATCGCGGCGATGAATCACGTGAACCCGGCTAGCGAACTTGGTCAGGAACAGAGCTTCTTCGATGGCCGCATCCCCGCCACCGACGACCGCGACGATCTTGTCCTTGAACAGCGCGCCGTCGCAAGTCGCGCACCAGGATACCCCGCGACCCGTGAACTCCGCTTCGCCAGGTACTCCGAGTTTCTTGGGAATAGCCCCGGTGGCAATGATGACTGTTTTCGCAAGGAACTCCTCGTCCTCGGATGTCGTGATGACGAAGTCAAGATCCGCGGGCTTGATCGAAGTGACCGCCGTGAACGACTGGATCTCCGCACCGAACTCCTCGGCCTGTTCGAGCATGAGGTCGCCCAACTCCTGTCCGGAGAGACCTTTTGGAAAGCCCGGATAGTTCTCCACCCAGTCCGTCGTAACGATCTGCCCGCCGGGGATGCCCTGTTCGAACACCACGGTGGATGCGCGGGCACGCGATGCGTACAGCGCTGCCGTCAGTCCTGCTGGGCCAGCGCCTATGATGGCGATATCTATTGTGCGCATTCTAGAATGTACCTCCCGGATCGAGCGGCTGGCCGGCTGCCTCTGCGTCGGCATAGACATCCGCCAAGCGCGCTATGGATTGCTGATTTATCGCGTGTGCGGTATCGCTGGTGTCGTTCTTCGTCAGTTCGACCACCTTGTTGAACTGCGTTGCCGCGGCAGCAAAGTCACGGCGCCCCTGCCAGTAGAAGATTCCCAAATTGAAGTTGGCCTGCAGATGGTTGGGCTCCAAGGCGATCACTGCGCCGGCCTCTTGGATAGCACGGTCAGTCTGCCCTGCGTAGAAGTAGGATGCTGCCAGATCGGCTTGGATGTCGGTGTTGTCGGGTTTGATCTCCAAGTATCGCTCATAATGACGAATTGCCAGTTGCGAGTAGCGGATATCGCCGCTCTCCAAACGCAACTCGTAGTACGTGTTGGCGAGCGCCAGTCGAGTGTCAAGGTCCGCTTCATTGCGTTCCAGGGTTGTCAGGTAGTCGAGAATCTTCTGGTTGGTTGCAGAGAGCTGCTCCCGGAACTCTGTTGGCAGGACGGCTGAGGGTCCATTCGTGCCCGAGCCCGGACCGTAGACTATGAGAACCACGATGGCCGCGAAGACGGCAACGGAGATTCCCAGAATCGTGAGCGGCGCCTTGTAGCGCTGAAAGGGCCGGATAATGTAGCGCTTGGCGAAGCTGCCGTCCGGGCCTTCCCCGTGACGCTCCACGTCCAAACCCAGGGTCTGGGCTTTGAGCAACATGTTCAGATCGTTGGTGACAACGGTCATGCCGTCAGCGCATTCTCCCTGGC
>JAQIBK010000302.1 GCA_027859125.1 Actinomycetota bacterium
CGGTGCCGTCTGCGGTCTTGTGCACCTTGGCCGAGGCCACCTGGCCGCGGAGCCGCTCATCGGCATTCTCGCGGACGCAGCAGGTCATGAAGACTATGACGTCTGCATCTGAGGCATCCGTGACCGGACGCATGCCTTGACCCTCGAGCATGCCCGCAACGTGCTCCGAGTCGTGCTTGTTCATCTGGCACCCGAAGGTGCGTATCAGGTAGGTGTCCATAGACGCGACAGTGTAGCACGGGTCGATGGGAAGTGACGGCCTTGTCACGTCAAGCTCAGACCCGGGCAGTGAGCGTCACGCGCCGCTGTCAGTAGAGTCGGAAGCACACTCTCGGGGACGTCCGCGCCACCAATGCCCGGCCCTGGCGCCTTGTCGTGATGGAAGTCCGATCCTCCCGTGACTATGAGCCCGTACTCCTCTGCAAGGGTCACATAGAGTCTGCGTGCGGATTCACTGTGCTCGCCGTGATATGCCTCGATTCCGCGAAGGCCTTGAGACACGAGGTCAGGAATGAGCCCGTCCACTTGAGTGATGCCCGGATGCGCCAGCACGGCGAGTCCCCCTGCATCTCGAATGACGCCTATGACCTCAGCTGGGCTGCGAACGTCCTTGGGTACATAAAATGGCCTTCCGCGGCCCAGTAGATGCCTGAAGGCGTCGCTCACGGTATCGGCGTGACCTCTTGCCACCAAGGCACGAGCTACGTGCGATCGTCCGACAGCACCGCCATCGGAGAGCTCGAGTATGTCAGTGAGATCTACATTGATGCCAGCCTCGCTCAACGCGTCCACAATGGCCTTCGCGCGGGTGGCTCTCGCTGTACGGAGGTCGTCCAGATGCTCCCGAAAGTGACGTGATGTGATGTCGGCGAAGTAGCCAAGAATGTGAACGTCTCGACCATTGTGAACCGAGGACAACTCGACTCCGGGGACTATCGTGAGGTCCGTACCGCGGGCTGCATCGATTGCACCGGAGACAGAATCCACAGAGTCATGATCCGTGATTGAAAGGCCACTCAGACCCAGGGAGAGAGCTCGCGCAACCAGTTGGGGTGCGGAGAGAGTGCCGTCCGACGCCACACTGTGTACGTGGAAGTCGGGACCGGGCATGTGGTACTCCTGTGTGTCTAGCGGCGCATGTCCCGTTGTTCGACAAGCAGCCGTATGGCCGTGCGTTCCTCGCCGTTGATGAGGATGTCGGCGAATGCGGGAACACAGGTCAGTTCGACTCCAGCCGGCGCCATGAAGCCGCGGGCGATTGCGACCGCCTTGACCGCCTGGTTGAGGGCACCCGCGCCGACAGTCTGCATTTCGACACTGCCTTGCTCGCGAATGATGCCGGCGAGCGCACCTGCGACAGAGTTGGGATTGGATTTGGTGGACACCTTCAGAACTTCCACGGATTCCTCCGTTGCTGAATTGTTGCTGCATTTCCACAGTGAGTGAGTGATGTGACATCTGCTGCTGCATCTGAATCATCTGTATGGTGCCAAGTACTTAATTATAGCGCATATGTGTACTTCGAGCTTTCTCTGCCTGTACGGAGTCTCCAACGCGGAGTTCGAATCGACAGCTAGTCCTCCTTCTCAATGTCGAACTTCACTTGCAGTCCGTCCTTCTTGACGGTGATCTTGGGCTCACCTTTCAGGTGGACGTAGTAGCGCTCCCCAATCGTGTCGAACGCTCTCTCCAGTTCACGTCGGAACATGTCGAGATCCGCGTGATGAATGCGGAGGCCACGTCGATCCTTATAGATATCCGGGTCCGGAGCAGAGGGACTGACATCCTCCTCAGAAGGACTCGCCTGAGCGAGCACCGTCTCAAGTGCACAGAGTTCGCTGGCCATGATTCTGTGTGCTGTGCGTTCTGAGATCGACAAGCCCATTTGATCGGCGATCGCCACGAGCTCTGCAGCATCTGCGCTGACCGCTGCGCGCTGCCAGACCGGTAGTGTCGAGGTGTCGTCACAGAAGAGAATATCCGAGGTGCCCAACTCGTCTCGAGCGCATCCGTGCAGTGTGGACAGAACCTCTGCAGGAGTTCCCATATAGACATGAATCTGTGGGTGTTCCACTGCGAACTCGAGCACGCGCCTGATTATGTTGTGGGGCCCTCTGCAGACCGTGAGCTCCCCGTTCTCGTCTCGCTCAACGGCAGGCCATGTGGACTGATCGGAGCGCTCCGCCAGATCCGTGGTGTCGGATACGATCGTCAGGGCGGTGCCTTTGTGCTCTGCGGAACTGGCGATACGTGCCGAGACCACATTCGTACGTACTGAATAGAGTGCCATCCCTCGACCGTGCACACCCCACTTGTCCACGACCATTGTCTCAAGCTTGGATGTCACGCGGGGCTCGAACACACGATCGTGAAGTGCACATGGGATACCGACTCCGTCGTCGATGATGGTCAGCGTGCGGATATCCCCATCGCGTGAGCTCGCCACGAAGATTCGATGTGCACGAGCATCGCGGGCGTTTCGGAGAAGCTCAACGACGATATCCTCGAAGCCCCTGATGTCGTGCTGCGCCTGTCGCCTCTCGGCCTCACTGATACGTAGTCGAACGAACCCGTCCCCGAAATTCTCCTCGACCTTGAGGAACTCCTCGCCGGACACGGAACTCACAAAATCCAGAAGTCTGTCGCTGTCGCTCATGATCTCCAGTCTACTACCGCTTTGAGATATCTCTCAGGTTGAACGTGATGGGCAACAAAGAAGGACCGCGCTTGGCGGCCCCTCTTCTCATGGCTGGTAGCCATGTACATTCTACCTCGTGCTGTCTACTTCGCGTAGTCGACCGCTCGACTTTCGCGAATGACCATGACCTTGATCTGTCCGGGGTACTCCAGCTCAGCTTCGATCTGCTTTGCGATGTCGCGTGCTAGCACAACTGCATCTGAATCCTTGATCTGATCAGGCTTGACCATGACGCGTATCTCGCGGCCCGCCTGCATGGCGTAGCACTTCTCCACGCCCTTGTGTGACTCCGCAACTGCTTCCAGCTTCTCGAGTCGCTTCACATAGCTCTCGAGCGTCTCGCGCCTGGCACCCGGACGGCCAGCGGAAATGGCGTCAGCCGCCTGAATGATGACCGCTTCCACCGTTGTCGGCTCGACATCAGCGTGATGTGCTTCGATGCAGTGCAGGATCTGCTTTGGCTCGCCCATACGCCGAGCAAGATCAGCACCGATGACTGCATGCGGCCCTTCGATCTCGTGATCGATCGCCTTGCCGAGGTCGTGCAGCAGGCCAGCCCGCTTGCAGAGGTCCACGTCCACACCGAGCTCGGCAGCCATCACGCCTGCGAGATATGAAACCTCGAGGCTGTGGTTGAGTACGTTCTGACCATAACTGGTGCGGTACTTCAGTCTACCCAGAGTGCGAATGATCTCAGCATGAAGACCGTGAACGCCGGCGTCAAAGGCCGCTTGCTCTCCGGCTTCATGAACCTGCTGCGTGACCTGGACTTCAGCTTTGTTGAACATCTCTTCGATACGGGCTGGGTGGATACGACCATCGGCGATCAGGCTCTCCAGTGCGATTCGGCCGATCTCGCGCCTAACCGGGTCGAAACTGGAGAGAACCACAGCTTCAGGAGTGTCATCGATGATCAGGTTTATGCCGGTCATCTGCTCGAACGCGCGAATGTTGCGGCCCTCGCGACCGATGATTCGGCCCTTCATATCATCGCTGGGAATATGCACTACCGAAACAGTGGCCTCGGCTGTGTGATCCGCCGCAACGCGCTGAATGGCTATCCCGATGATATTGCGAGCCTTCTTGTCCGCCTCTTCGCGAGCACGCGTTTCAGACTCACGAATATATGTTGCAGCGTCGCGGTTGACGTCCTCCTGAATGCGTCCCATAAGGACTTCACGAGCTTCATCCGCTGTCATGCAGGCAAGCATTTCGAGTCTGGCTGTCTCCTGGGCGACGAGATCATCAAGTTCTTGCTCACGCTTCTGGATCTGACCCAAGGAACTGGACACCTGATGCTCACGTTTGTCGACAGATTCTACGCGGCGATCAAGGTTCTCTTCGCGTTGGGAGAGTCGATTCTCCAGAACGCTGAGTTCGCGGCGACGCTCCTTGTTCTCCTCTTCCGTCTGAGCTCGGAGAGAGAACACCTCATCCTTGGCCTCAACAATTGCTTCTTTCCTGAGTGTTTCGGCCTGCTTCTCAGCGTCCTGCACGATGCGAGCCGCATCATCACGGGCTCGAGTGCCTGCGCTCTTGGCGCGGTACGACTGGTAAGCAAGGCCGAGAGCGATGCCCACGATTACCGCTACCACAAGGTAGATCGGTTCCATCGTGCGCCCCCTTTCGGTTATTGGTGCGTTGTCGATGTGTTTTGGAGCTGCAAGTCGGTTCGCGTGTGGCGACATCTCGTGAATCGAAACATGCGCCAGAACGCACAAAACCGAGCGCACAGCGCCCGGCAGATGTGATTGATGAACTGCAAGCAGAAAGTATGGCTATATATGACAAAATCGGGTCAAAGCCGACCCTTTCACATTTCCGTCCTGCCCGCTCAACATTCAAACCGCCATATTGGGACAATCACGACCCTGGCGGATAATCACATGTGCCACGTCGAATAGTAGCGTTTGCCAAGGTAGGACGCAAGTTCCGCAGAGATCAGAATCCTGTGTCAGGGCTGTGATGAAGGCGTTCGTTTACCACGGTGCGAGCGGTCTCGATTGCATACCCCCGCCGTATGAGACGTTCGATGAGTCGTTGCGCATCGTGCTTGTTGTTCACGACCCGGCTCCGAATGACATTTCGCGCGCGCATCGACTCATCGGTTGAAGCACAGAGTGTGTCAAGAAGTGAGTCGGCAAGCGCGGAGTTCACGCCTGCGTCTTGCAGCTCCCTTGCAATACGGAGTCGCCCTATTCCGGCAGCTTGTTTGGAGGCGATCAAGTGAGTGGCGAACCGTTCATCATCGAGCAGATCGAGATCGAGTAGGCGCTGGAGCACTTTGCTGATCACCACATCTGGATATCCGTCAGTGTGCAGCTTCTGATCCAACTCTTGCACGGATCGTTCTCGGTATCCAAGTAGACGGAAAGCGCGCTCGCGTGCAGGATCGTACGCATTGTCGAGGATCAGATCTGTGAGGACGTCCATCGACTCGAAAGCCATGGACTTCGATATGCCGAGCTGCTTGATCAGAGGGTTCGGAACCGTCACCGTACCTACGTCAGTCACAATGCGCCGTGAATGACGTGAGAACGCAGGGAGAACATCCAGTACAGTGACGGTCATATTCGAACCTAGGACTCCTCGGGTTCTGCATCCAGCATGGATGCCACGGGCAGGTCGAGGGATGCCCTGATCTTGACCTCGATCTCGTCACGCAGGACAATATGCTCACGCAGAAAGTCCTTGGCGTTCTCTCTGCCCTGGCCGAGACGTTCCTCGCCGTAGTTGTACCAGGCGCCGGACTTGGACACGATGCCCTCTTCGACTCCAAGGTCGATGAGGGATCCCTCCTTGGAGATGCCCAATCCATACATGAGGTCGAACTCTGCGATCCGGAATGGAGGGGCCACCTTGTTCTTGACAACCTTTGCGCGCACGCGGTTGCCAACCATCTCGGTTCCCGCCTTGATCGAGTCAATACGTCGTACATCGATTCTGACCGTTGAGAAGAACTTCAGCGCACGACCACCCGGAGTTGTCTCAGGGCTACCGAACATGACGCCGATCTTCTCGCGCAGCTGGTTGATGAATATGCAGGTCGTTTGCGACTTGCTCAGAGAACCTGCGAGCTTGCGGAGAGCCTGGCTCATGAGACGAGCCTGAAGTCCGACAACAGCGTCCCCCATCTCCCCCTCAAGCTCGGCACGCGGCACCAGAGCGGCCACTGAGTCGATGACGATGAGGTCGATCGCGCCGGACCTGACAAGCATGTCGCAGATCTCGAGAGCCTGTTCTCCGGTGTCGGGCTGAGATATGAGAATCTCATCGACATCGACGCCTATCCGCGCGGCGTATGTGGGATCGAGCGCGTGTTCAGCGTCGATGAATGCGGCAATACCGCCCTGTGCCTGAGCCTCTGCCAGTATCTGCAGTGCCAAGGTTGTCTTTCCGGAAGCCTCCGGCCCGAATATCACAACGACTCGACCACGCGGAACACCGCCGACACCAAGTGCGGCATCGAGTGCCAGTGAGCCTGTGGGTATTGCCGGAATCGGCACCATCGAGCCGTGCTCACCGAGTTTCATGAGAGAGCCCTTGCCGAACTTCTTCTCAATCTGTTCCTTGGTCACTTCGAGCATCTTTTCTCTCTCGCGCTCCATGCTGTTCGCTCCTATCTCAATCAGTCTGGGGCGACCCTTCGGGGCTGATCTGAAACTACACGAACACACGTTCGGTGTCAATCAGTCCCGAGTGGTATCTGAGCGAGGTTCTCATACCGGGCTCCCCTATTGGTCAGTGTGCTGTGACACACAGTAACGTGGAGCACTGACATCGGACGGATACTCCTTTCGGATGCGTCGAGCACGTCAGGTGCTATCGAGTTCGTGTGACGCGACCTCACGAGAGTCACATGTGGCGAGAATGGACGCTGGTCCGGCGCAATACCCATACGCGAGGTGATCGATTCAGTCACGTCGCGAAGTGCTCGACATCTGCCTTCAAGGTCGTCGAACACTGCCCAGAGCATCGTGGCTCTTCTCGGCGAGGGAACTGCCTTCACCGCGACTACAGGCATCGAGAACGAAGCGGAGTTGATGCGTTCGAGGAGTTCAGAGGATATTCGGTCGATCGTCCCAGCATCAACGTTGCCGAGAAACTTGAGAGTCAGATGCAGATTCTCAGGCGGAACCCACTTCTCCCCCGCCCATATCGGGGAGCCGACAACGATCTCAGCACGCGCTCCGGCCAGTCCTGGCAGGGACTGCGCCGGAACAGGAATGCCCACGAACGCACGCATCAGTCGCCTCCGAGTTCCCTTCTCATCATGTCCAGTCCCATCGACGTGGCCCTCAACCTGACAAGCTCTCTGTTGCCGGGAATCCGGACCATCTTCGTCACTGTCTCATTGGAACTCGCAAGGCAGAACCAGACCGTACCCACTGGCTTGTCAGGCGTACCGCCGTCAGGTCCGGCGATTCCGGTGACAGCAAGAGACACATCGCACCCGATAGTGGTTCTTGCGTTCAGCGCCATGGAAGTTGCCGTCTGTTCGCTGACCGCACCCCAATCTGCCAATACTGCCTCAGGTACACCCAGTATATCGACCTTGGATCGATTCGAGTATGTGACGACGGATCCTGAGAAAGATGCAGATGAGCCGGGAACCGAGGTGAGCTCCGCTGCGATCAGCCCTCCGGTGCATGACTCAGCCGTTCCCAGCTTCACGCCCGCGTTGCGCGCAAGCCGAAGAACAACCTCTGCCAGCGCTGCACCGTCCGTCGAGTAGCAGGCCCATCCGATCTCGTCGGCTACGCTGGTCGCTGCCTTGTCGAGTTCGACGGGCCCTGCGTCAGTATCGGTCAGAACGACTCGAACGTCACCCGGCGAGGCCAGGACCCCCATGCCGACTCCTGGGTGTGAGGCCACGACCCGTGATGCTATCACCTGTGCGTCGGACTCGGAGATTCCAGAGCACCGCAGGATGCGGGAGGGTGTCGCAGCGGTTCTACCCTCGCCCAGCATTTCGAGCATCGGACGCATTTCCGATGGTGGACCGGGAAGCAGAACCAGAACGCCAGCAGGCGTTGGGACCATCTGACCGGGAGCAGTGCCGGTGACCGCCGGTATGACTCGTGCGCCATCGAGAACATCGGCCTGACGATACACCTGCGAAGCCGCCTCGGGATCGAGATGTCGCCACCCGCGATTCCTGAGGTCGGTGACGAGGTCCGCGCTGGAAGTCATGGAGATTCCCATTGCCGCAGCTGCAGCCTGGCGCGTGATGTCATCATGTGTGGGACCGAGGCCTCCGGTAACAACGACCATCGGGTAGGCTCCGCACAATCTGCCCAACGTGGACGTCAGGATCTCCATTTCGTCGCCGACGCTCACGCATTCGACCACTGAATACATGTGAGCGGTGAGAGTTGCGGCGATCTCGCGAGTGTTGGTGTCAAGCTGGAGTCCGCTGACGAGCTCGCTGCCGACGGTCACGACCGCGGCGGACAGACGTTTTTCGCCCAAGGTCGCACCTTTCGCTCGAATCGGATGACTACGCTGGCCCGTCTCCCGACCATGGACCGGTGATCACGTCTCGCGCGTGGTAGAAGTAGTCGATCATGGAGATGACGGTGAGTGCGATCGCGATTCCCATGACGAACCAGGAAATCCCGTTCAGCACGGTGTGGCCCGCTTCTCCGAGAAAGTCGGTGATCTGCTGTGTGTCCTTGATGATGAAGGCGACGATTGCGATGATCTGGAACACCGTCTTGACCTTGCCGTAGTTCGACGCAGCGATCACGGTGCCCTCGGCGACCGCGACCATCCGAAGCCCGGACACGATCAACTCTCGACTGATGATCAGAAGCGCGATCCACGATGAGATCTGCCCCAGCTCAACGAGCGCGACCAGAGCCGCTGTGACGAGCAGCTTGTCAGCCAAAGGGTCTATGAACTTGCCGAATGTCGTGACCTCGTTGCGCGAACGGGCAATGTATCCGTCCACTGCGTCGGTCGCGGCAAGCAGTGTGAAGAGGATCGCAGCAAGCCAGGGACCCCATGCGCCCAACGAGGACAGCAGTACAACGACGAAAACCGGAACGAACACGATGCGAAGCAGCGTCACTCGGTTCGCCAGGCCCATGTTCTTGATCACTTACAGAACCTCGCCTTCCAAGTCGTACCCGAGAACGTCCACGATACGGGTACGAACGATCGTCCCAACTGTGCCACTGTCGAGCAAGACGACACCGTCGACCTCCGGTGCTTGTCCACGCCAGCGTCCCACAGGCGTGCCGTCCTCGTCCACATCCTCGATGAGCACGTCGATCTCGCGTTCGAACTGCTCGGCCGCCTTCGCTACGCCCACTTCATCTGCAATGTCTCGAACCGCCTGTGCTCGAGAAAGACGAGTGCGCTTCGTGGGCAGTCCATCGAGCTCAGCTGCCACCGTTCCGGACTCCGGAGAATAGGCGAACACGCCCACGTAATTGAACTCGGCTCTGCGGATGAAGTCGTGCAGTTCCCTCACGTCCCTCCGGGTCTCCCCCGGATAGCCCGCGATCACGCTCGTGCGCAAGGCCATATCGGGCATGAGAGCCCGTATGCGCGCAATTAGATGTAGGAATGACTCAGTATCCCCGGAGCGATTCATCCGCCGTAGAACGGCCTCTGATGCATGCTGAAGGGGCATGTCCAGGTAGTGACAAACCTTTGGTTCTGCAGCCATCGCGTTGAGGAGCTTCTCGGTGATTCCATCGGGCTGCACGTACATGAGGCGTATCCACTCAACCTCCTCGACCGAGGCGACGGTGGCGATCACATCTGACAGCGTCACGTCGTCGTCCAAGTCGCGCCCGTACGCAGAGATGTCTTGTCCGATGAGGACTATCTCCTTGGCTCCGCCAGAAGCCAGCAACTCGGCCTCCTCGGCGATATCGTCCAGATGCATGCTGCGGAAAGGCCCGCGGATCGAAGGTATCGTGCAATACGCGCAGCTACGGAAACACCCGTCGGAGACCTGCAGATACGCCGACGGTCGTCCCGCGGTGCGTAGAGTATCAGCTGGCAACGGTCCTGGAGAATGACTTGTGAGCCTCTCCAAGGTTGCGAGCAGGGATCCTTCATCGGCCACTGGGACGAACGCATCGACTTCCGGCATGGATTCGACGAGCTCGTCTCCATATCGTGAGGGCATGCACCCGGCGACGATCAGCTTGCGGTCGCTGCCATGCGACTTCCAGTCCTCTGCGAGCTCGAACGTTGTCGCAATCGATTCCTCGACCGCATCCTGAATGAAGGAGCACGTGTTCAGGACCACAACATCCGCTTCGCCCGGTGACTCGGCGATCCGATAGGTGGATGCGACCACAGCAGCGGTCATTCTGTCCGAGTCGACTTCGTTCTTGGGACAGCCCAAGGTCACGAAGTAGACAGAAGGGGATTTGACCATTGGGACCTAGCGGTAGTTCTCGAACTGGAGCGGGATGTCGTAGTCGTTCTCTTTGACCAAGGCGATGATCTCCTGAAGCACGTCTCGTTTGGGACTCGAAACCCGAAGTTTGTCGCCCTCAATCGTCACTTTGGCCTTGAACTTCTTGTCTTTGATGTCCTTGTTGATGCGTTTGGATATCTCCTGGTCGATCCCGCTCACGATCGTCCCGACCACACGAACCGTGCCGCCTGTCGCAGACTCGGACTTGCCCCACGTTATCGCTTTCAGATCGATTCCGCGCTTGATGAGCTTGGTGCCCATGACGTCACTGATCTGCTGGACGATGAAGTCGGCCGGCGCGGTCACAGTGATCGTTGATGCAGCCTTATCGAGAGTCACCGTTGATCCGGTGTCCTTTAGGTCATAGCGCTGCACTATCTCCTTGGCGACTTGCCCCACCGCATTGTCGACCTCCTGCATGTCGACCTGCGAGACGATGTCGAAGCTACTGTCTTTGGCCATCAGTGTCCTCCCTAGATGAATTGATCGAGCCTCACGAAGCTATTCGTCAGCTTTGAGTATGAGGGTGGGGATGTCCCCGGTGTTCGGAACATCCACGACGGAGCCGTCCCTTGTGACAGTGACCGCCTCAAGTTTACCGATTCTGATCTCCGCTTCCGAGGAGACCTCCCACTCTTTGCTCTGACCGCCTGCTAGCGTACCCTCGTACGCCTTGAGCCCATCGACTGTCACTCGTAGCCATGAGGCTGCGGCGTCGTTGACGTGAACCTTGAGCACGAACGGCTCCCCAGACTCCGGCACGGTCGTGACGGTGCCATCAACGGGCGCCTCGGTGTCGATGACCCCGGGAAGTGTCGTCTCGTTCGAGGGTTCCACAGTCTCAGTGGGAGCATCAGCAGGAAGCGGCAGGGGTGCTTCCGGTTCGGACATGGACCTGCCAACGACCCATAGGACCACTGAGATCGCAAGAACCGCGATAACAGCGATGATTACGGTTCTCGACGGAAGAGCTTGCATGTGCTCACGGCGAGTGACCACCTGTGCAGGCAGTGCGGTGGGCTCCACTCGAGCGGCGGTCCCTGTCTCAGCGACGTACATGTCCAGAAGCGGCACGGGGTCGATATCAACTGCCTGTGCATAGGAGATTATGTACCCTCGCACATAGGCAGCCGCCGGCAAATACTCGAAGTCACCCTTCTCGAGCGCCTCGAGCACGGCGCCCCGAAGCTTCGTGGCGCCCTCGACGTCAATGAGGCTCATACCGCGTCGCTTGCGAGCGTCTCGCAGTGTCTCGCCAAGGGAACTCACAGCTTGTCCTCCGTCGCATCATATCTCTCGAATGCCTTGATCGCTTCGAGATCCTCGATGTCCACGAGCACATCACGAGGCTTGCTGCCGTCAGGTGCACCCACGATGCCTTTGCCCTCCAGCATGTCCATGATGCGACCGGCTCGAGCATAGCCGACCTTGAGTCTGCGCTGGAGAAGCGATGTGGATCCCATTCCTGAGGTCAGAACGATGTCGGCCGCATCCCAGATGAGTGGATCGTCATCCGCATCGCCAGAGGCGAGCCCGCCGCCGCTGGCAGCCACCTTGAGATGCAGTATCTCCTCGTGATATTCGGGTTCACCCTGCTCTTTCAGGTGAGTGACCACGGCTTCGATCTCAGTTTCAGAGACGTACGCACCTTGAATTCGCTTGGGCTTGGCGAGAGCAGGTGTTGAGAACAACATGTCGCCAAGGCCGACCAGCTTCTCGGCGCCCGGTTGATCGAGGATCACTCGGCTGTCGATGCTGCTTCCGACCGCGAAAGCGATCCTGTTGGTGATGTTCGTCTTGATCAGACCGGTGATGATGTCCGTCGATGGGCGCTGGGTGGCGACGATGAGGTGGATGCCCGCGGCACGCGCCAGCTGTGCCAGACGACAGATGGAGTCCTCGACGTCCTTCGCGGCTACCATCATGAGGTCGGCCAGCTCGTCGATGACGATCACCAGGTACGGCATTTCCTCGGCACCTTCAGGCGCCTTCTCGTCCTGCACCATTGCGTTGTACATGCCAATGTTGCGGGCACCCGCCTTCTGGAGGCGCTTGAGTCGTGACTCCATCTCGCTGACCGCCCACGCGAGCGCGGACGCGGCTTCTTTCGGCTCGGTCACAACGGGCACGTACAGGTGCGGCACTCCGTTGTACAGCGAGAGTTCTATTCGCTTGGGGTCGACCAGGATCAGCCGAACCTCTGCTGGCGTCGCACGAATGATGATGCTCATCAGCAACGCATTGACGCACACGGACTTTCCTGTGCCAGTGGAGCCTGCGATCAACAGATGGGGCATCGTGGCGAGGTCCGCGAGAATATCGTCGCCGGAGACGTCCTTGCCGATGCCAAGGGTCAGCGGACCACCTTCGCCCACTCCCCTGCCTCCGAACACGTCACCCAGGGTCACTGTGGAACGCGTCTCATTAGGAACTTCGATGCCGATGAGGGATTTGCCTGGAATCGGCGCGAGAATACGAATCTGGGGGGCCGCGAGTGCGAGGGCCAGATCGTCGGACAAAGCGGTGATGCGATTCACCTTGATGCCACGCGCGATCTCCATCTCGAACATGGTGACTGTAGGTCCCGGAATCCATGCCACGACCTTGGCGGGAATATCGAATGTGGCCAAGGTCTCCTCGATGCGTGCACCGATCGTCTTGAGTTCTCGATCGGTCGAGCGGTTCCTTGATGCACTATGGGAACTTCTCAGCAGTGAAGTCATGGAAGGCAGTTCGAATCCTTCCATCGCCTTGGGTGCCACCACGCGCGGCGTGGGCACAGTCTTGCGATGAGCTTCTGGATCGCTCTTGGACTGCCTGTTCGTTCGAGACACGGGACGTGACTTTGCGATCACAGGTATCTCTTCGGTATCGCCGTCAGTCAGGTCTTTGAGAGGTACGGACTTGGGCGCACGCGTTCTACGATTAGGTATCGGGATACTGTCATCCGACGATCGAACGAACAGGGTTGATGCCCATTCGACTATCCCGGAGATGGACATGCCTGTGATGACGAGGCCGATCAGTAGTATGGCACCGAGAATCACATAGCTGATCGTATCGCCGACGAGAGTGGATAGCAGCCAAGCGATGCTTTCGCCCAGATATCCGCCATGGGATTCGAGCACAAGCGTGTCCCAGCGGTCACCAACAGGCGAGGACAGTGCGACCATCGAGATGATAGCCGCCACTGACAGCCCAAGGCCGCCTCCGACACGACGCTCGCTGATGGCGAACACGCGTATGAAGAAGCTGACCCCCCACAAGAGGACGACCACAGGAATGACGTAAGCGCCGACCCCGAAGCCCTTGCGCAGGATTCCGGCAATGAACTCGGCGAACACTCCGGTGTTCTCCGAAAGAACCATCAGCCCAAGCGCTATTGCCAGGGTGCACAACAGAATGCCGTAGATGTCCTGTCGTGAGTTGTCGTCGAGCAGGCGCGCGGGTTCGGGCCGCTTCCCACCTTTAGGGGTTGAAGTGCGTCCGCCACGCTTGCTATCAGTCTTCTTGGTTGCCATATCAGTATCCAATATCCCGCATCAGGCGATGACTTGCCAGAGTACGACGGCCGAACCGAGAATCCCCGTGTACGCCGCGAAGGCCCACATCGAGTGTCTGCGCAGGTACGCCATGAGGCCGGCGATCGCGGCGTAGCCCGTAAGTGAGGCGGCCATGACGCCGAAAATGGCAACAGTGAGTCCGGGCATTGGCTCGGAGCCCAGGACCACATCCAACCCCTGCTTGGCTCCCGCAAGGAGAATGATGGGTCCGGA
Source organism: Actinomycetota bacterium (assembly GCA_027859125.1). GTDB lineage: Bacteria > Actinomycetota > Coriobacteriia > Anaerosomatales > UBA3086 > UBA3086. Next base: position 13,916 of record JAQIBK010000302.1, read on the forward strand.
CAACAGGAATGAGAAGCGGGCGGCCTGCTCGCGGTCCAAACCCAAGCTCATGCCGGCGGCCATGGTGGCGCCGGCTCGCGACACCCCTGGCATGACAGCGATTCCCTGCGCGATGCCGATGCCTAGGGCGCCAGGAATGCGAAGCTGCTCAGCATCGTGCAAAGACCTGCGGGAAAGAGACTCGGTCAGACTCAGGAATGCCGACGTGAACAAGAACGCGACACCGACCATGAGCATGCTGGCTCCCTCGAACCAGTCGTTGCCGATCAGACCGATCATGCCAGTGGGAATGGTTGCAACCACCACCAGCCAGGCGAGCTTACGATCGTGGGCGCGGTCAGGATCCTTGGAGAACGCAGATCGAATCATGTTGAACAGATCTTTTCGGAAGTAGACGATCACAGCAAGAAGCGTGGCCACGTGCAACATAGTGTCGAATGCGAGACCGAAAGCGTCCCAGCCCAGACCTTCCTCGATCAGCCGTAGATGTCCGGATGATGAGATCGGTAGGAACTCCGCCACTCCCTGAACTACTCCGAGAACGATCGCTTGCAGTATCTGCACCTAGACCTCCATGACCACGGGAATGATCATGGGTCGACGACGCACCCTCTCCCACAGGAACTGTGAAAGGGACTCGCGTACCGCGTTCTGGATCACCTGATGGTCGGTGGCACCCTCACCGGCGGTCTTTGCCAGCGTCTTGTTGATTCGGGCGCGTGCATCGGCGAGCAACGTGCTGTCGCCCTCGTCGGCGAAAACAACGCCTCGTGCGACGATCTCAGGTTCACCCACGAGCTTGCCGGTCTTGGCGTCCACGGCGATTACGATCGTGGCAATGCCGTCGCTTGCCAGCAGGGCGCGATCTCTCAGTATGACTTGTCCGACGTCGCCGACGGACAGCCCGTCGACGTAGACCACGCCGGCCTGAACCCGTGTTCCGAGCTGGCCACCACTCTCGGAGAGCTCGAACACGTCACCATTCTCCATGACGAAGATGTTGTCCTCTTTGACGCCAACCGCGAACGCGAGGTCCGCATGTGCGTGAAGATGCCGCGTTTCACCATGTATTGGGATGAAGTGCTTCGGCTTCGTCAGATTCAACATCAACTTGAGTTCCTCGGAGGCCCCGTGACCCGAGACGTGCACGTCTGCGATGCCCTTGTGTTTGACGATGGCACCGGCCTTGGCGAGCTTGTTGATGACCCTGCTGACCGCCTTTTCATTTCCGGGGACGGGGGTCGCAGAGATGACCACGGTATCCCCTTCCTCGATCCTGACTGTCTTGTGGTCACCGTTGGCCATTCTTGCGAGTGCCGACAGTGGTTCGCCCTGGCTTCCTGTGGATAGGACCACTACCTTCTCGGGCGGTATGTTGCCCATGCTGTAGGCGTCGACGATGTTCTCCTCGTCGATCTTGAGATAGCCGAGCTCGCGAGCGATCTTGGTGTTGTTGACCATGGAACGACCTGTCACGACGACTTTGCGGCCGCATCCGACCGCGGCATCGCACACCTGTTGCACGCGATGGATGTGGCTGGAGAACGAGGCCACGATGATCCGTTGGTCGGCCTCAGCGAAGAGCGTGCGCAAAGAGTCGCCGACAGTTGCCTCGGTGCGCGGGTATCCGGGGCTCTCAGCATTCGTTGAATCCGAGAGCAGTAGCGAAATGCCTTGTCGTCCGGCCTTCGCAATACCGGCGTAGTCAGTGACGCGTCCGTCGATCGGTGTCTGATCGAGCTTGAAGTCGCCCGTGTGCAGAATGTTGCCGACAGGGGTCTTGATGAACACGGCCACCCCGTCAGGGATCGAGTGATTCACAGCGAAGAACTGGAACCCGAAGATGCCGAGGGAGACTTTGCCTCCGGCAGTGATCTCTCTCAATTTCGGCTTCTTGATCTTGTGTTCGTTCAGCTTGCCCGCGATCAATCCGAGAGTGAGCTTGGTTCCAAGTATGGGCACCGGACGGCCCAGATCCTTGAGCAGGTACGGCAGAGCACCCGTGTGATCTTCGTGACCATGAGTGATGATGATGCCACGAAGCTTGTCGCGTCTCTTCACCACGTAGCTGTAGTCAGGAAGGATCAGATCGACACCGGGATGCGCTTCGTCCGGGAACATGATGCCCGCGTCAATCAGGACCATGTCGTTGCCGTACTCGATCACGGTCATGTTTTTGCCTATTTCGTCGAGCCCGCCGAGCGGGATCACACGTAGGCGTGTCTTTTTAGTTGTCATGGGATGATTCTGTTGTCTCCTTAGGTTATGCGGTTCCTTCTGGGGCCTGACGACACACGTGCGCACGCTGCGAAACACAGCGTGTTTCAGTCATTCTTAGTTGTTGAGAACGCCGACTCCCCGCATAAGGCGAGTCAACTCAGCGGTCTGTTCATCCGAGGGGGGCACCAGCGGCAGTCGTACGCCGCCCACCGGAAAGCCCTGCAGATCCATCCCCGCTTTGACCAGAATCGGGTTGGCGGTTGCGAACAGCCCTTGCATGAGCGGCAGCAATTCGAGGTGGATGCGAAGGGCGTGCGTGTGCTCTCCGGCTGCCTGAGCATCGATCATTTCCTTGAAGCGCTCGCCTGCGACGTGAGCGATCACTGAGATCACACCAGTGGCACCGAGACCCATCATGGGCAGAGTGTCGGAGTCGTTGCCTGAGAAGACCTCGAAACCCTCCGGTGCATCGTTGATGATCTCCGCAATCTGTGCAAAGTCCGAGCTCGCCTCTTTTACGGCAACGATGTTCTCGACGTCGTGCGCAAGACGAAGCGTGGTATCTGCTGTCATGTTGACGACTGAGCGTCCAGGGATGTTGTAGAGCACCACGGGGGTGTCCACTGACCCCGCGATTGCGGAGAAATGCTGGTATATGCCCTCTTGGGGCGGTTTGTTGTAGTACGGAACGACGGCCATGATGGCGTCGACACCCGAGGCCACAGCCTTCCTTGAAAAGTCGATGCTGTCCGCAGTGCAGTTGTCGCCCGTGTTGGCGATGATCTGCGCTCGTCCATTCACGGCCTCTACCACCGCACGAAAAAGGTTCAGCTTCTGATCGTAGAATACAGTCGGAGACTCGCCGGTCGTGCCACATATGACCAGTGCGTCGCTACCCTGGTCCAGTAGTCGAACCGCGAGCTCCTGTGCGCGCGCAAGGTCAAGGTCACCGTTTCTATCGAACGGCGTGACCATGGCTGTTAGCATGCGGCCGAAACGTGGTGTGGACATGAGTCTGTCCTTTCCCCTGTTGAACAAGCCGATCTAGTCGGCAGAAATAACGAATCCGTCTGGTGTATTGTGCCACACACGCAGCGTATATGCCGCCTTGTGGGTCTTTCGTAACCCCGATGGGGTCCATAAGGAAGTGCTTGTGGACGAACATACGATGCAAGCTCAGAGGTCGAGCTCGAATCCTTGATGCAGTGCGCCGACTGCGATACGCATTTCTGTCTTGGGTATCAGTACCGAGATCGTGGTGTGGCTGTCCGCGGTTTGCACAACGTGCACACCCGCTTCATTGAGATACTCTGCCATACGAGCCATGACGCCGGGCACGCCGTGCATCCCCGCGCCAATCAATGTCACTTTCGCCAGATCAATTCTTGTCTCGAACTCAAGGTGTAGATCAGCTAGGACTGCCGATGCCTTATCCAGTGCGATGTCGGCCAACGAGAAGAACAAGCGGTCGTTGGTGGGCGTGAACATGTCGAGTGATACACCCGCGTCTGCCATTGCTCTGTAGATTCTAGTCTGCGCCGCCATATGAACATCACTGCCGGAGACACCCCCGAGTTCGACTACTACACGTGCGATGTCACCACGATGGCTGACTGCAGTCGCAACGGAGTCCGGGTGATAGGCGCTGATGTCCGCCACTTCGGTCCCGGGATGTTCTGAGTAGGTGTTCCGTACACGCACTGACATGCCGCTCGCCAACGCAAGCTCAGCTGCAGGCGTGTGAACGATTCGACTCCCATGGGCCGCCATCTGGAATAGCTCGTCGGCTCTGATGGTCTGCAGAACGGTAGCACCGTCGCAGGTGCGCGGATCAGCGGTCATGACACCGTCAACATCCGAGTAGATCTCCACGGATCTGGCACCTAAGGCAACACCGAGCGCACATGCGGTCGTGTCAGAGCCGCCGCGCCCGAGAGTGGTGAGACGGCCGTCTGCGGACATTCCCTGGAAGCCCGCCACCACAGGTACATCGCCGCCAAGACATGCGGCAAGAAGGGGGCCAGGATGAATGTCAGTGATCGTCGCCGATCCGTGCACACCGTTGGTGCCGATCCCGGCCTCAGCTCCGGTGAACGCCCGACCTGCTATACCCGCCGCGCGTAGTTCATGGGCGACAACCACGGCCGCGACCAATTCGCCGGTGGACATGAGCAGGTCGTGTTCACGCAGATTCGAAGGCATGTCGGATACAAGACTCAGCAAGGTGTCTGTCGCATATGGCTCACCGGTACGGCCCATGGCTGAGACAACGATGACCGGCGACATGTCGGCCTCAAGTGCGGCTTCGACCCGGGAGATCAATGCTCTGCGTCCGGTTGGACTTCCCACAGAGGTGCCACCGAACTTCATGATGATGATGGAGTCGCTCCCGATCGGAGGAGTCTCGTGGGACAACGCTACTCCTCCATCAGACGATCAAGACCGATCACCAGACCACTGCGCGATCCGACTTCTCGGCAAGCCATGATCACTCCTGGCATGAACGACGTGCGGTCGATGGAATCATGGCGGATCGACAGAGTCTGACCCTGTCCGCCGAACAAGACCTCCTGATGTGCGACCATGCCGGGCAGACGCACTGAGTGAACGGAGACGTCGTGCACTGAGGCACCACGCGCTCCCTCTGCAATCTCCGTTTCCATTCCTGGCGACGACGGCACTGTCGAACGAGCCCCTGCGATCAAGGATGCCGTGAGCATCGCAGTACCACTTGGAGCATCGGCCTTCTGGTCGTGGTGGAGCTCGATGATCTCCACGTGGGGCATGTATATGGCGGCCTGTGCCGCGAACCTCATCATGAGAACTGCGCCTACTGCGAAGTTCGGTGCCATGAACAGGCAGGTGCCTTTCGGGGCGCCTTCTGCCAGCTCAGCGAGTCGAGTCTCAGGCAGCCCCGTAGTGCCTACGACGCAGTCGACGCCCGCCCCGAGCGCAACTGCAAGATTGGCTTCAACGACCGTCGGATGGGTGAAATCGACCATGACTGAAGGATTGGTCGTACGAATTGCGGCGTCGAGATCGGCCGAACAAGTGACCGACCCACCCTGGCCGTCAGGGACTGTGAGCCCCTCGTTGGCGGGGTCGACCGCCGCAGCGACACGCATGTCCTGGGCCGCTGTGACCGCACGGACCACCTCAGAGCCCATTCGCCCAGCGGCACCTGCTATGAGTACATCGATCATTGTGCGATCCTCTCCCACGTCATCTGACTCGTAGTTCCCGATATTCACCGATGGATCATACGAGGTGTGCGACTTCATCTTCTTTGAACGGTCCGATCATCGCGAGTGTTGCGTCAGCCTCAAGAACATCGGCAGTCACTCTGCGAACATCAGTCATGGTGACGGCATCGATCCTGCGGACTACTTCATCTACAGCAAGGAGTTCTCCGCCGATCACTGCGTTCTTGCCCAGACGAGCCATTCGGTTCCGTGTGCTCTCCATACCCAGAACGATATGTCCCTTGATGGCGTTCTGCGCACGCAGAAGCTCTTCATCCGTGATTCCATCTGTGGCCACTCGATCCAACTCCGCGCGAATCATGCCCACGACTTCCTCCGCGTTGCCGGGCCGGGTGCCTGCGTATACCGCCCACTGCCCTGTGTCCTGATAAAGGGCATGGAAGCTGTAGACGGCGTATGCCAGACCCCGCTTCTCACGTATTTCCTGGAACAGCCTGGAGGACATGCCGCCACCAAGGACGGTATCGACCACAGAGAGTGTGAAGCGGTCGCCATGGTGTGCGTTGAGGCCGCTGACACCGAAGCATATGTGAGCTTGCTCGGTATCCTTTGACAGGAGAGCGAGTCGCGAAGCGGTGCCACTGGTAGCGATCGGTCGTTCGCTCCGAAGTCCCACTGGCAGGTTCAGGTGTTCACGGACCAACGCCACGAGATCCTCATGTGACAGATTGCCCGCAGCGGCTACCACGCAGTTCCCGGTCACGTAGTGGTGCTCTCTGAATGCCGCAGACTCAGTGTGTCCGAACGATCCGACGCTCTCACGACTGCCAAGGATCGGCAGACCGAGAGGATGATCGGGCCACAACGCCTTGGCGAACAGCTCGTGGATGCGATCATCCGGCGTGTCCTCCATGCGTGCGATCTCCTCGATTACCACTTCGCGCTCACTGTCGCAGGCGTCTTGGGCGAGTGTCGCGTTGACCACCATGTCCGAAAGGACTTCTACGGCGATGGGCACGTGTTGGTCGATGACCCTGGCGTAGTAACAGGTGTACTCCTTGGACGTGAAAGCGTTCAGTTCAGCGCCGAGGCTATCGAAGACCTGAGATATCTCCGCTGCACTCCTGGTCGGCGTTCCCTTGAACATCATGTGCTCCATGAAGTGGGACATACCAGCCTCGAATCCCGATTCATCACGGCTGCCGACCGAGAACCACATGCCGATGGCAACGGACCTGACCGTGTCGATCGATTCGGTCAGAACGGTCACGCCATTTTCGAGTACCGTTTCGCGATAGAACAT
>JAQIBK010000304.1 GCA_027859125.1 Actinomycetota bacterium
CGTGCATCTGTTGCGCAACGGGATCGACCATGGAATCGAAGACGCGGAGACTCGGCATTCGGTCGGAAAACCCGGTGGGGGCACGATGGTTCTTTCGGCGAGTCGAGAGCGCGAACACGTGATCATCACACTTGCGGACGATGGCAAGGGTATCGACCCGGACGTGATCTGGCGCAAGGCGGTGGAGCGTGGTCTTGTGACGGCCGACGAACGGGCAGACTACTCCGAGAACGATGTCCTGTTGTTCACATGTGTACCTGGTTTCTCAACTGCGGCCGTGGCAACAAGGGTTTCCGGTCGCGGGGTTGGCATGGATGTGGTCAAGGGCAAGATAGAGCACCTTGGCGGCACCATCGCAATCGACTCGGAGCTGGGTTCGGGCACGGTGTTCACATTGCGCTTGCCTCTGACGCTCGCGATCATTCAGGCGCTCATGGTGCGCACTGGCGACGGGCAGATTTTTGCCGTTCCGCTGTCCTCTGTCGACGAGATCCTGGAGCCCGCAGGGCAGAAGGTCGATACGATCGACGGCGCGCCTGTGATGGTCTTGCGTGACGGCCGCGTGGTCCCGCTTCATCGACTCGACGCGCTTCTGGGTGTCTCGAGCGACGCGCGACGTCCACCGCAGCTCGGAGAGCACATCGTGCTCGTGGATGTCGTCGGCGTGCCAAAGGCACTCGTTGTCAGTCAGATCGCCGGTCGACAGGAGATCGTGATCAAGCCCCTGTCGCGGATGCTCCGCGAGGCGAAGGGGCTGGGTGGTGCAACTGTACTGGGAGACGGAACAGTCGCGTTGATCCTCGATCCACGTACGATGTTCCCCACCAAGGAGGAGCTACAGTGAGACTCTCGGACTTGTCTGATATCCAGATCGATGCTCTGCGTGAGGTGGGCAACATCGGCGCCAGCCACGCTGCGACTGCGCTATCTCAAATGGTCGGCAAGCCGATCCAGCTCTCTCCGCCGACACTCGACCTCATCCCGCAAAAAGAGATACCGCGGGCACTGGGTGGTCCGGAGCAGTTGGTGGGAGCGGTCTACTCTCGGCTACTGGGTGACATCGAGGGAGGGATGCTCTTCATGGCGCCGAGAGATGCCTCGCTCGCCCTGGCGGACCTCATGCATGGTCGGGAGGTCGGAACCTCCAAGTCGTTCGGCCGAGACGAAGAGGCACTGATCACGCATGTGGGTTCCATTCTGGCATCAGCTCACCTTGCAGCTGTTGCCCGCTTCTCCGATCTGAATGTGCTTCCGGCCACTCCGGCATTCGCCTTGGACATGGCCGGAGCGATCCTTGATATGGCGACTGCAGGGGTTGGGCTCAAGGGGGATACTGCTCTGCTCTTGCGTACCAACTTCAGTGACGAGGACACTTCCATCGAGGTCATCCTGTTCTTCCTTCCGGACCAGGACAGTCTTGACACGCTGCTCGGTCGACTCGGTGTGGTCTGAGCAGTGGCCGCAGCGATAACATTCGGGGATTTCCCCCTGATCCATCCCGACACGATCGAGGTCGGCGTTGGCGAGTTGGCATTGGCGCAACATCCCAAGCTCTTGATCACATTGGCCTTGGGTTCATGCGTCGGAATATCGCTGTGGGATGCAACTCTGAAGCAGGGCGGGTTGGCTCACGTGATGCTGCCTCACCCGCCTGAATCCATGCCCACACGGGATCTGCACAGGTTCGCATCCGTGGCGGTACCCGACATGGTCAGGTTGATGGCGGAAAAGGGCTCCGCTCGCCGCAGACTCGTGGCCAAGATCGCCGGGGGAGCGGCGATGTTCGCCTCGGATACGGGAATCGCGACGATCGGAGATCGCAATGTGGCGGAGGCAAAGAGACAGCTTGAACTCCTGAACATACCTCTGATTGCCGAAGATACAGGTGGAGGGCATGCACGAACGGTCGAACTGCACTTGGACACGGGCGCTTTCAGGGTGCGCAGTTATCTGTACGGCATACGCGAACTGTGAGAGTCTCGGGATAGACACAAACGAGGACGGATCCTTCAATGGAAGAGCTCGAGGTGGCGCCGAGCCGGGACAAGGTTGACGCCGGGCAACTGACGATCGCGATTGTGGGAGGCAGCCTCAGGGCAGCTTCCATACTTCGGTTGCTCAGCGAAGTCGATAAGATCGACGTCGCCGCCCTCTCATGCGCCAATCCTTCTGCACCTGCAATGAGACTGGCAGAGGATCTCGGACTGTTCTCAACGCGGGACTTCACCGAGGTCTACCAGCTGCCCGGTCTCGATCTCATCATCGACATGTCCGAGGATGATTCAGTGCATGCGGCACTTCAGGAGCAGAGGCCGGCCCATGTAGAGATGGTCGGCATGAGCGGATCGGAACTCGTTTGGGATCTGCTTGTGGCCAAGAAGCGCGGTGAAGAGCAGGAGAAGCTCTTCGTTGAGTTGCAGGTGGCCTACGACAAGATCCGAAGTCACGAGCGCAAGCTGCAGTCGAGCAAGGAGGCCCTTGAGAGGGCCAACGAAGAGCTTGAGAGCAGACTCGCGGAGATATTCTTCACTCACGAGTTCTTCAAGGCTCTCACAACGTTCTCGTCGGTCGATGATGTGTCGTCGCTCATAGTCGACGGCGCGAATGGAATTCTCGGCGCGGAGATATCCTGTATCTACCTCTTTGAACGGGACGATTGGACGCTGCGTCTCAAAGCAAGCCAGGGGAGACCCGAGGATGATTTCGAGCCAACGGTCCCGGTTTCGCAGACGATCCTAGGCACCGCTTTCAACGAGGGACTGTGCCAGGAGTCCGATGTTCCCCTGGGCTCGCCGTCCGCTGCCTGGTTCCACAATGCCGAGGAGATACGTTCGCAAGTCGCCCTGCCGATTCGAACGGGTAAGCACATGATCGGCGTGCTGGTGGTCGCATCGGCGAACTTCCGAGAGTTCACGGGTGTTGAGCTTGAAAGGCTTCAGGTCATCGGCAACCAGTCCTCCATCACCTTGCAGAACGCATTGCTTCATGGTGAGCTCGAGCGGCTTTCAGTGACCGATCGTCTGACCGAGTTGTACAACCATGGTTACTTTCAGCAGCGACTTGAAGAGGAGTTGGCTCGAGCGCAACGTTTTGGCCACAGAATGTCGCTGATCATGCTCGATATCGATGATTTCAAGGAGTTCAACGACACCTACGGGCATCCTCGCGGAGACACCGTGCTGAAAGCTGTGAGTGCGACGATCCGACACGTCCTTCGGGAGATGGATGTCGCAGCGCGGTATGGAGGCGAGGAGTTCGTGATCGTGCTTCCCGAGACCGATGCGAAGGGAGCCGCAGCTGTGGCAGAGAGGATTCGCCATGGGGTGCAGGAGTACCCCTTCGTCGGCGGGGAGGACATCCCGACCGTTCACAAATCCATTTCGGTCGGTGTCGCCTCATACCCGGCGCATGCTGAGGCTCAGAATCGTCTGATCGAGGCGGCTGATCGTGCGATGTACGCAGCGAAACGTGCTGGCAAGAATCAGGTGAGA
>JAQIBK010000033.1 GCA_027859125.1 Actinomycetota bacterium
CCCTTCGTTATGATGTCGCTGTTCGTCGGCAGCATGGGCGGGGCGGCATCTGGAATCCTGGCATCGAGCGGAAAATCGGAAGGCCTTGCGGCCAAGTTTCCGTTCGGTCCATTCCTGGCGCTGGGCGGTGCTGTGACCGCAATCGTCGGTCCCGAACTCATGACGTGGTATTTTGGCCTCGTGGGATTGACCTGAATGGTTGGAGAATCGCGCTGCGTCGGGGGGTGAGCGGATTGATCGCTCCATTCGTCGGGGGTCCAATCAAGAAGCGAGCCGAGCGTGCCGATACTAGCCTTAGGAGTGTGCTTCTCGTCGAGAAGCAGCTATGCAGTGAGGTGACAAGATGATCCGCATGAGGCGAGAGCCCGAGTGCCGCGACGATGGATTCTCCGTTGTTGAGATCGTTGTTGCTGCCGCCATCCTATTCTTTGTGCTCACAGCCGTGCTTGGGCTGGTCGCGACTACTACGAACATGAGCCTTAGTGCCAAGCAGCGTACGACGATGGTCAACGCTGTGAGCTCCCACATGGAGTGGGTGCGTTCTCTGTCCTTTGACGAACTCGACATTGCTGGTACTACTGTTGACGCGGTCGTCGATGCTCAGCGTGTTGTCACCGTAGGGGGCTACACTGTCACCATTAACACTCAGATCACAGACGGGCGCTCTGGAACCAAAGAGGTTCGTGTGGATGCTGTAGCTTCAGCTCCCGGACGGTCTTCATTGACGATGGAGAGTTTTGCGGCCGTCTGGGACTCCGAGGGTGGGCTCACCGCGAATTCAGATGGTTCGGAAGATGCTCCGGTTATCGAATTCGGTGTGATGACTCCTGTCGCTGACTCGGTTCTGTACGGTGCGTATGTTCTGGGCGGCGCACCTTTGTACATTGATGCGGATGTGTCCAGCCCTCTCGATGACGGTGTGATCTCGGATCTGACCTACTACTGCTATAGCTTCATCCTTGAAGACGGTAACTCCATCTTCGCTGATGTGGCGGCATGGACACCAGGCACGAAGACGGTATATGAGTCGATCCAGTGGGACACGCGCCAGGTGGACAATGAAGGAGACCCCGTGATAGCTGACGGTTGGCGAACCGTTGTTATCAATGCCGAAGACGCGGAGGGTCTCATCTCAACTTTGGGTCGACGCTTCTACGTGGACAATCATGCGCCTGAACTGCCGGGCATTCCTTCGGCTCAGGTGTATGACAATGTTGAGACGAGGGTGTCTTGGGACGTGGCAGAGGACGGCACCGACGCGGCGCAGAAGTATGAAGTCACGTTGCAGCAGGTAGTCTCGGACGATGGGACACTGGTGGAACTGAGTCAAACGATCGTGACAGAGGCCGTCTTCCTGCATAATGGGTCGCCGTTCAGCCGTTACACCGTTCAGGTGCGTGCCGGCTCCCCCAGGAACCTCTACAGCGACTACGTGACGATGGATCTGCCGTACGTCACACGGCCGTCCGCGACTGGAGTGAGTGAAACCGTCTACACGGGCAAGAACAACAGACGCGAGTCCGATACTGCGGTGTCCATATCTTGCGACACGCCGAATTTCCCGGTGGCCTCGGCCACATACGACGTGTTTCGCAGCATGGATCCCAACGACATGGGCTCAACACCATATGCAACGAACGTGGGCTCGACTTTCACCGAGTCCATCAACAAGCTCGTACGCAAGTTCGGCACACCGGATCCTTGGTACTATCAATTCCGGGTGAACTACGTCGCATCAGGGTATCGTGGTTTCTCGGCCAGTGAGCCTCCGGCGTACTCGAACATCATAGGGCCGATCACCGCCCTGGAAGAATCGGTTCCCATGGAGCACGTGCAATGGTAAGCCACACTCACATACGTGATGACGGATTCTCGCTCACCGAGCTGTTGGTGGTTCTGACGCTCATGGGTGTGTTGTTCGCGGTGTCCTACGGCGGCATTCTTGCGACATACAAGGGTCGAGAGGTCAGCGATCGGCAGGCGTATTTCGCCAGTGAGATATCAACGCCGCTCTCCGTCTCGGAGAAGATATTGACTCAGGCAATATCGATTGAGAGTCCCGGCGATTACACGATCACCGTACTTACGGACAGGGACAACGACAACGTTGTGGAACGGCATACTTTCACTGCAGATGCGCAAGGCAGATTCACTGAGAGGGTCTGGCTGACGGATCAGTTTCGGAACAACACGTCGCTACTGGACTCCAACATCTGGTCAACGAGCAACGTCAACGTCGCGGAGGGCCAGGAGCTCTTCTACTACTACGACAGTGCCGATCAGAGAATCACGAACATGGCCAGTGTGCCTGCGGACGCGAGGTACGTGATACTCAACATTTCGGTTGAATATGACGAAGACATCTTCGGTGATTCGCGCACGGTTCTCTTCAGAAACAGGTAGTCTTCTTTTGGAGGATTGAGTCATGGAGTCGAGGAATCAGGACGGATTCGCACTCATCGCAGTCATGGGTCTAGTTGCGCTTGTCACCGTGGTTGCCATCGGGGGATTCGTGCTGTCGAAGCAGGTTCTTCATGAAGCTAGCCGAGTTCAGGGTGAGAGTCGGGCTTTTCAGGTTGCCCAGTCAGGACTTGACCGTGAGTTGGCATCGTTCACTCCAGCCAGCCTGGAGGCCGGTGTGTTCGAGCGCACGGGGTCGACCTCCGACGGCGTATACACCGTCGTGGTAACCCCACTGGCGGGATCCGCCTTTGAGTTCCTCATGACTTCCACGGGCATCTCTGAGGAAGAAGCAGAATCCGTTTCAATGAGGTTCTTCTATTTGGACTTGTGGAATATGAACATCGGTGCCGGTGACAGTGCGGCGCTTGGTGGTGGTCGCGGATGGAACGGCAATGCATCGATCACGGGACCGCTCTATATTCGCGGCGACTTGGACTGGTCAGCGAACGCGGCGTATGAGGGCGGCCCGCTATTCATCCGCGACGGTGGCCTGGATGTTAGCGGTAGCGGTGAACTGGGCAAGGCTGAGCCGATCAAGCTATATGCGACCAACGGAATCATCTCCGGAGCGGGAAATGTCTACCTTGATGGGCCGATTTCATCCTCTGTTCCGGACATCGATCTGCCTTGGATCGACGATGAGTACATGGATGAGGTCTACCAGAAGGCGTTGGATGAGTCCATCGACAACTTCATGGGCAGCCCAAGCCTAGCTCTGGTGAACTCAGAGGCGACTGGTGAAGACCCCACTACGTATCCATCCACAAGAGTCACTGCCGTGCCGGCGTCGACATCGACGTCATACAAGTACATCGGTCCTGCCGCTGGAAGATCAGCCTTGGATGCGGGTACCACCTTTGTTGAGATCGATGGTTCGTCATTCGGTTCGTGGGACGGAAATGGATATCCAGTCGGTTCTGGCATTCATGATGATTTTGCCTACGACGCTGGCGCGGGCACGCTCTATGTAGAGGGTACTGTGTTCATAGACGGTGATCTTCATGTCGGCCCGAACGTCCAGAACTATGTGGGTAACGGTACGTTGGTCGTTAACGGGAGCATATTCATCGGGGCCAATCTTGAACCGCGTGATGGGTTGTCCGCGGAACAGGCCATGGGCATCGTCGCCACCGGAGACATAGTGATCGGAGATAACGTTCACTCTGGGAACGTGCGCGGGCACTATACTGGCGCCATATTCTGTAATGGGACCGTGGGGCTCTATCACACTGGCACTTCATACGAAGGATCGATCTTGGCACGGGATATCTACGGAGACAAGCCAGACATTCATCTTGAGACGAATCCGATACTACCCACGGTTCTTCCTGAGAGTATGCCGGGCGCCGGTGGGGGTATCATCTTCCCGGGTACGTGGACGAGAAATTAGTGTTGATTTGCCTCGAGATGGGGTTGTGGTAATATTCCTGTAAGGGAGTAGCAGTCTTAGTCGTACTATTGTCGCAGCAAATGTGGTAGAAGGGGGACTCCTTTGGGCCTCTCTATTGGCTCCCAACCCATACCTATCGGACTCGACATCGGGACCGATCATGTGCGTGCCGCCCAGGTGAAGGCATCCGGGGGCGGTTTCATGTTGTCTGGTTACGGGCGCGTGGGCATCCCCATGGGTGCTGTGGTCGAAGGCGAGATCGTCGACCAGGCAGCAGTCTCCATGGCGATCAAGGAACTTTGGCGCCACTCCAACATCAAGGGCAAAGATGTTGCAATCGGCGTATCCAACCAGAAGGTCGTCGTCCGACTCATAGATCTTCCATACATGGAGCGCGATGAACTCGCCGGTGCGATTCAGTATCAGGCACAGGACTACATTCCGATTCCAGTCGAGGAGGCGATTCTCGACTTCCAGATCATCGGCGACTACATGACTCCTGCCGATGAGCACATGATGGAAGTCCTCCTGGTCGCCGCCCAGCGAGATATGATCGATGCAGCTGTTCAGGCGGTGGAGTCGGCAGGACTCAGACTTGCATCGATCGATGTGACATCTTTCGCCATCGTTCGTGCACTTCTGGGTGTCACTACAAGCGTACTTCCTGATGAAGATGAATCCGGAGAGGCCATAGCCGTTATTCACATTTCGGCCGGAATCACGAACATCGCAGTGGTCGAGCGCGGGGTACCACGATTCAACCGCGTTTCATCGCTGGCTGGCAATCAGTTCACACAGGCGATCGCGAATGTCCTCAACCTCACGTATGACGAGGCTGAGCAGCTGAAGATCATGGCTGGTCTTCCTGATATTGAGACAGGGCAGTCCCCTGCCAGCGCAGCTGGGTTGGACCCGCAGGCTGTGCAGGTTGCTCAGGAGGCCTTGGAGCGCGAAGTCAACAAGTTCATCGCCGAAGTCCGGCGTTCGCTCGACTACTACCTGACCCAGACCACACAGGTTCGAACGATTCGTCGAATACATCTGACTGGTAG
>JAQIBK010000127.1 GCA_027859125.1 Actinomycetota bacterium
TCGCCCTCTCCCCACCCAAAAACTGCGCGATTAATACTCTCATCGGCGCTTATCGCTACGAGAACGATCGTGCGCCTGGGTGCCGACGAGCGGATAGAGCTCGACGCTCGAGCGGTTGTGGCCCTGATCGCCGCTGGAGATGCTCTCAGGATGGCGCGCATGGTCGCACTGACCACCCACGGTGCCACGCCGGATGCGATCACGGCAGCTGACGCCGCCGCGGCCTTGTCGGATTCCGCAGTGGGCGACCCCCGCTGGGCCGCTGGATTGTTCGCAGGAGTACTGCCGTTCGGCGCGGCCTCTTTCATGGATGCGCCGACTATGGAGCTGGCCCTCCACCGATTGGCCGAGGCCGACGTGTTCACAATCACCGAGGCCGAGGCGGGCGCGCCTGCGCTGTACCGTCCCACGGCCAGCGGGTGGGTTCTGATCGACACCCTTCTACAGGCGGACGCCCGTGTGGCAGTCACTGTTTACGAGTTGACCGACCAGGGCGAGATCGCCTACGACTCGATGTTGTTCGCTCGAGGAGCAGGGATGGTGCTGTTCTTTCACGTGGCCCCGGGTGGCGGAGGAGCTGGGACGCTCTCTGTCCAAGGTCTCGCCCGTGTGGCTAGTAGACTCGCAGGCGCATAGCCTCGGGTATGGGACCGGTCACAACACTTGTGCCGGCATTACTGCTCGTTGAACTCAAAGCCGCTGAGAGCGATTGATACGCAGTAATCCACGACCTCGGTGTCGTAGCGCGTTCCCTGGCCGTCAAGGAGTTCTTCGATGGCGGGCTCCATGCCCAGCGCGGGCCGAAAAGGACGGTGTGAGGCCATGGCCTCGAACACGTCGGCAACCATCAGCACGCGCGATTCCGGGAGCAGGCTCTCGGCGGTGAGACCACGCGGGTATCCTGATCCATCCATACGTTCGTGATGCTGATACACGATCTCTGCGATCGAGTCTCTAAGGTCGGCAGAGGCCACGATGTCGAATCCTGCCTGTGCGTGTGACTTGACGAGTTCGAACTCGATGGGGACGAGCTTGGCCGGCCTGCTGAGTATCTCTCCGGGTATCAGCACCTTGCCCACGTCATGCATCTGAGCTGCGACGTTGAGAGCATTCGCGCGCTCCTCGTCCATCTCCATCGCCCCTGCTATCGCCATGCACAGTTCAGCTACCCTGCGTTGATGCCCGGCAGTATAAGGGTCGCGCATCTCCACCGTATGGCTCACAACTGCTGTGACCGCTGCAAGATTCGCGCGCGCCTGCGACAGGCTGTTCGTACGTTCTTCTACCAAATGCTCGAGTTCATCGCGATACAAGGCCAACTCTCGGTCGGTGCGCTTTCGTTCCGTGAGGTCGCGGAACGTGCTCTGTATCATGCGATTCCCATCGATGGTGATCAGCGAGCTGACCGCCTCTGCGATCCATACTTTGGCGTCGGTGCGAAGGAGTTTGATCTCCACGGGAGTGTGCGACGAATGTCCGGCCATGAGTGCAGCGATGCGGCCTGTGATGAGGTTCAGAGAGTCAGCATGGATGAAATCAGTGATACTGAGACCCTCGACCGAGGTGTCCGCCGGAAGGTGGAAGTACTCAAGCGCCGCGTTGTTCGCCAGGAGCGCCTTCTCGCCATCGTGAACAACGATCGCGTCCGCGGAGGATTCAAAGAGGCAGCGGAAGCGTTCTTCGCTTTCAGCCAACGCAGCTCGAGTTCGACGTCGTTCGGACACATCGAGTGCCACTACGTGGATGAGTCGCCTGTCCCCGACCATCAAGGGTGAGGCAACGGTCTCTCCATAGACCGGTGTGCCGTCTGCGCGGAGGAACGTCTCTTCTGTGAGGGGGGCAGTCCAGTCCTCGGACATCATGCGCTTGACTCGCTCGGCGATTCCGGGCTGTGAATCGGCGTGAACCAGCTGTGAGATATGAGTGCCGATGAGAGCGTCGACGTTCTCGTACGCCAAGAAAGTCGAGGCCGCCTTGTTGGCCAGCACCACCTCGTGCCCGTCATGGATCACCATCGGTGTCGGCGATAGCTCGAAGATGCTCCGAAATCGTGATTCGGATTCAGCTAGTTTGCGCTCGGCTTTCTGTGATGTCGTTGTGTCCAAGAGAATGCAGTGGGTTTCCCGCTCGCCATCGGCTTCCTTCAGACGAGCGAAGAGAAGGACCTCCAGCGTCGCTCCGTCCTTGCATTTGATGTGGCACCTCGTGCCATCCAGATGACCAGCGGTCAGCAGGGTCTGCAAACTGCGCTGGAAGTCCGGAACCCACTCCGCAGGAACGAACTTCTCGTAGTAGGCACCTTCCACCTCGATATTCGTATAACCGGTGAGGGCTTTCCACGAATCGTTCACAGCGATTACTCTGCCTTGCGAATCGAGGATTTGAAGAGGGAGAGGCGAGTCGTCGAGTGTGACAGGGGTGTGTTTCGCCGCCATATGTGTCCTCTGCTCTCGCGATTGGGTATGGCATCTGAAGATAGCTGGCCTTCCAGCCTCTCCCACATCAAGAGCAACTTCTGCGCCAATAGGGGTGGCAGGCAGTTCGTTCATGTGATAACAATATAAGCAACAACGAGGTATTCACATAAGCGCGGCGAATAGTACTGGGATTCTCACTTCATGAGAGACAGGAGACACGATGTCTGCAAGATTCCACTCCTCTTCACTGATGATACTCATGGCACTTCTGCTGGTGGTTGGACTACTTGGCGCCACAGGCTGTTCGTCTGCCGACGAGGGTGTCTCTGCAGAGGAGGCCGAGACAGCTGAACCCATCGCTGAGGCCTCACCGCTGGACGTGTTCGCGGAGTTCGAAGGTGAGCTCGATATCGCAGGTGGAACAGCGCACATCCCGGTCATGGAGGCCGTTGCGGCCGACGTCATGGAATCCAATGATGTTCTCCTCATCACGGTCGCCGGCGGCGGCTCGGGTGTTGGCGTACAGCAGGTGGGCGAAGGACTCGTTGAGATCGGCAACGCCGGTCGAGCGGTCAAGGGCGAGGAGCTCGAAGCCTACCCGGGTCTGGTCTCCTTCGCGTTCGCGGTAGATGGTGTCGCAGCCGTGGTTCACCCCGACAACCCCGTGACGGAAGTGACTGCTGAGCAGATGCAGGCCATTTTCGCAGGCGAGATCACTGACTGGGCAGAGGTCGGAGGCAACGCCGGTGAGATCCACGTGTTCACGCGTGATGAATCCAGCGGTACCCGCGAAGTGTTCTGGGAGAAGGCCTTGGCTGAGGGCGACATAGTCGTCGAGGCGAACGTAGTGGCCTCGAACGGTGCCATGAAGACGGCAGTCTCCGAGGATGCACAGGCCATTGGCTTCATGGGCATCGGCGGGATCGATGACTCAGTGGTGGGCGTCTCCTACGATGGTGTTGTGCCCACGCAGGACAACGCCAAGGATGGCTCGTACATGGTCACTCGCAAGCTCTACATGAACACACTTGGGGAGCCCGAGGGCCTCACCAAGGCATTCATCGATTTCATCATGGGAGCGGAAGGTGTCCCGTACATCGTTGATGGCGGCTACATCCCGATCTTCTAATGAAACGCGCTCACTCACAGAGCAGAACGGACGCGTTGCTTCGTGTGACGCTGGGGACGACTGCGGCGATATCTGTCGCGGCGGTCCTGGCCATCTTCGCGTTCTTGGTGTACTTCAGCCTGCCGGTCTTCTCGGCAGAGGGAGCGCGCCAGGTTCTGAGCTGGGATTGGCGTCCGCTGGAGGGCAGCTTTGGCATCCTGCCCATGGTCGTTGGATCCCTGGCGCTCTCGACGCTCGCTATGGTGCTCGCGTTCCCCGCAGCCGTTCTCGTGTGCGCATTCGCCTATGGCGTGGGGCCCAAGTGGCTCGCCCGCCCGGTGATGGCGGTCATCAACCTCATGACGGGCATCCCCACGATCGTCTACGCCTTCGTCGCTGTTCTGACCATCCCGCCGCTCCTTCGGGAGCTCTTTGACGCAGGCACGGGATTCGCGCTGCTGGGTGCGGCCGTCACCTTGGCGGTGCTCGTAATGCCGACGATCGTTCTCGTGATCGATTCCAACTGGCGCGGATTGGCGACTCGGACCGGTGTTGTGTGTGCTGCACTGGGGATGAGTCCTGCGCAGCACGTGTTCGGCGTGCTGGTGCCCGTCTCAAGAGTGGGCCTCTTGTCGGCGTTCGTTCTGGGCTTTGGTCGTGCGCTCGGCGACACGATGATCGCGCTCATGCTCACAGGCAATGCCCCGCTGCTGCCGACATCGCCTTTGGGCTCGATAAGAGTCCTGACGGCGCACATCGGCATGGTACTGGCGACGGCAGTGGGTGGTCCGGCTCATCAGTCGGTGTTCGCCAGCGGGCTTATCCTGCTGCTCGTGACCGGAACGATCTCGGTTCTGGTGCGTCGAGCCGCAAGGCAGGAGGCATGACGATGCGCAGGTGGAGAGAGAAGCTGCTTATCTCAGCCAGTTGGGTCGCCGCTCTTGGCGTTCTAGCTGTCGTTGGAGTTCTGGTGATGTTCCTGGTCGTGCGCTCGGCGAACGTTCTCGGGCCGACTCTGTTGTTCGGCGATGTCCCGTGGACTCAGGCGGTCTTCGCCGGTGCCCGAGTTTTCGATGGGATCTGGCCGGCCGTCGCCGGCACTCTCATACTGGTGGCTTTGTCGGCGGGGATCGCGATACCCCTTGGTGTTGCCGCTGGCGTCCATCTGTCGGAGTACGCCGGGCCGAGATTCAGAGCGTCCGTCACCCTTGTCGTTGACGTGCTGGCCGGGATCCCGTCGATCGTGATGGGCCTATTCGGCTATTCCATGATCCTGCTCCTGCGCAAGACCATCGCCCCCGAGGCCAAGACAGGTCTGCTCCTGGCCGCCGCGTGCATCGCGCTTCTCGTGCTTCCGTATATGATTCGGGCCACTCAGAGCGCGCTCGGCGGACTGCCCATGAGGATTCGTCTTCTGGGCCCGAGTCTTGGCATGTCGCAGACGCAGACGCTTCACAGGGTTCTCATCCCCGCCGCCAGCCGAGGAATTCTGAGCGGTGCGATACTGTCGGTAGGACGTGCTGCCGAGGACACCGCCGTGATAATGCTCACCGGCGCCGTCGCGACGGCGGGCGGGCGAGGGCCACAGGACATCATGGCCAAGTTCGAAGCCCTCCCGTTCAAGATCTTCGTCACCGCCGCGGAGCACAACACCGCAGCCGAACTCGATCAGGGCTTCGGGGCGGCGCTGGTCCTGCTCGCGCTGACCGCAACACTGTTCGTGGGGGCTTACATGCTGCAGAGGAGTCTTGAGCGCAGATGGACCAGTTGATCACTGTCGATGGGCTGAGTGTCTGGTTCGGTGAGGCGCGCGTGCTCGCCGACGTCGACATCGAGTTCCGCAAAGGAGAGCTGACGGCACTGATCGGTCCGTCGGGCTCGGGCAAGACCACACAGCTGCGCGCGGTCAACAGGATGAACGACCTGTTCCCCGGGGTGCACACGCAAGGGGAGGTCACCCTGTCCCTTGGCGATGCGTCGGTCAGGGCTTATGGAGACGGTATGGATGTCGCTGTCCTGCGTCGCACGGCGGGGATGGTGTTTCAGGATCCCAACGTTCTGCCCGCCTCGATCCGCAAGAACTTCGCGCTACCGCTCAGGCACGTGTTGGGACTCGGCAAGGCCGAGATCGAGGGCCGCATGGAGGCCACGCTCAGGGATGTCGAGCTCTGGGATGATGTGCGCGATCGCCTGGGGGATCCCGCTCAGACGTTGTCGGGCGGGCAGCAGCAGCGGCTATGCCTGGCACGAGTGCTGTCCATGGAGCCCAAAGCGCTGCTCCTGGACGAGCCCACAGCATCTTTGGACTTCCTGGCCACGCGACGCATCGAGCATCTGCTCGAGTGGCTGAAGGAGAGGTTCCCGATCCTGGCCGTCTCTCACAGCCTGGGGCAGACGAGTCGGATCGCCGACAAAGCCTACGTGCTCAAGGAAGGATCGGTCGTGGAGACGCTGGACAGATCTGCGCTGCACAATGCCGAGCGACTCCAGAAGTTGGCCGAAGAGCTGTTCTGAGGTCGTTCTTCTTGCGGTGTAACTACTTCTCAAGGACGGCGAGAGATGTGCCACGGGTATACACTGCCAATTAGCAGCCTCGATTCGTATGCCGCCGCGGCACTTTCAGACAACAGTGACAGCATCTATGAGCTGCGTTATCTGGGTGGATCGGTTGCTATTTGTCCCGCGGTCAGGAGTGCGGCTGCAGCACTTCTGAATTAGCAACGTCGGTGCGCATAAGAGCCGGGGCATAAATGCCCCGGCTCTTTGTGTTTCATCTCGTTTTCTGTCGGCTACTCGACAGCACCCAGAGCCTGGTCGCGCACTACCTGCGAGACCGCATTGGTGCCGCCAAGGAACCGGATCTTCTCGATGAACGTTTTGTTGTCACCAAGGAGACCGGCTGCGTATTCACTGAGTGTGGAGCCGGGTGTGAGCAGAAGTACGGTTCCTTGAGAGCCCAGCATGGCTCCGCCGGACAGTGCGTCGGGGAAGTTGTCGCCGACGGCGATACCAACGCCGTCCCAGAACAGACCCTGCTCGATGCCGAACGCGGCTATCTGTGCACCTGTTTCGTAGCGGGTGGTGCCGCCGATACGGTCGACGTTCTCATCGCCCAATTCACCGTTGAGCCAAGTCTCAGTCGCTTCTGCCACAGCACCGGTTCCACCCAGGATCGTCACGTCGCTGGTCTCGGCTGGCAGGGTGGGGTTGTCGCCGTAGGGGGTCAGCAGGATGGGCCAGCCCAGCCTTGCCGCCACCGATGAGGCCGCGAGTGCGTCGGGGAAGTTGCCGCCTGTGGTGCAGAAGGCGTTGCCGTCGTAGCGCCAATCCAACTGCTCGATGACCTCGGCTGCGATCAGGTCACCGGTCTCGTAGCGGGTGGCCCCAGCCAAGCGAGTCACGTTCCCGTCGCCCAGGAGTGTAAGCAATGAGTCTTCGACATCCTGACCTACGGCGTTGAGACCGCCTACGATGTAGGTCTCGGTCGCGCCCAGACGGGTGATCTCATCCTCGACCGTCTCAGGAAGTGCGGAAGGGGTCGTCAGCAGCAGCGGTCCGTCGATCGCGCCTGCGAGCGCAGAGCCTCCCAGCGCGTCGGGCCAGTTCGTGCCGGTGGCGATGACCACGGCGGATGCGCTTCCGTCGGCATAGCCTTCCTGGCTTGCGGCCAGGGCCGTATCATAGCGGCTCGTGCCGGCGATCTCGGTGCCGACCGGTGCGTCATCACGCGTGATGGTGAACGTCTTGGTGACGTACTCGGAGTAGTTCCACGCGTTGTCCTTGGCCTTGTAGGTGATAGAGTGCTCGCCCAGCTGGTCCACGTTGACCACGACAGTCGATGTGGCCGCGCCAATCCAGCCCGCACCGTCGAGGTCGTAGTAGGTCTGGTAGATGCCGGAATCGCCGAGGCCCTCGTCGGTCGAGGTTATTTCGATGCTCGCAGAGCCCACGTAGCCGGTGGCGATGTTGGACGAGATCGCAGGGGCGATCTGATCGGTGTACTCCAGAACCGCGTCGTATCCAGTCAACTGCTGGCCAGCTGCGAGGGTTACCTCGGTAGCCGCTCCATAGGTGCCGGCGTTGTCATAGAACTCGTCCACGTAGGTTGAGTCGGGGGTCCATAGGAATCTCAGAGTGTAGGAGTCCGTGGGTAGACCGATCAACTGGTAGTACCCATCGGAATCCGCGACGTCGGCTTGCCGATAGTAGTACTCACCGGGCGCCGGCTCGAAGTAGGAACGAACCTGGGCGGGAATCCCCTCTCCACGCTCATTCTTGATTCTTCCCGAGATGGTTCCGCCCACGGCGAGCGTCGCATCGATGCTTGAGACGACAGCGCCCCCGGAAACTGCTACGGACGTCCGTTCGGACTCGTCGATCGCATCGTCGTAGTACTCGTAGGCGTACTCTTGATCATCGCCTCCCCAGTGATCGAGCAGCAGCTGATAGTCGCCGTCATCGATACTGGAGAACGAGTAGTCCCCGTTCGCGTCCGTGGTCGTGTTCGTGGCCCCGATCATGATTGAGCCACTCCCAGTCCACTTGTAGACCTTGACGTTCGGGATGCCGACACCCGACTCGTTGACCACGGTTCCGGATATGCCTCCAGTCGGTCCAACGTAGGCGACCGCAGGCGATGTAGTGGTGAACGTCATGGTCGTGGTCACGAGCAACGCCAGCAGCGCCCGTGAAAGCTTGCTTCTCCTCATGTGCAGCCCCCTCATTCGTTATGTGCGCGAGAATATTGCTGCCCATTATACGGAAGTGCTCTGACGCATCTCTAGGGGAGGGATCACAACCGAGAGCGAGCGGCTCGACCGCGGCGGGTAGTTGCACGTCATTGAACAAGTGTTTAAACTATTAAACATGAGTACAATACCCTCAGACGACCGTACCACTAAAGCGCGCATCCGCGATGCGGCCATTGAGTGTGTCGCCAAGTACGGAGTGGCCTCGACGACTGTCCGCAAGGTCGCTCTGGCGGCAGACGTCTCACCCGGCTCGGTGATCCACCACTTCGGCTCCATGGAAGAGCTCCGCGTCGCCTGTGACACCTACATCGCCGCGTCGATCCGGGAGTACAAGCGCAGTACGATCGCTCAGGGTTCGGGGATCGACCTCACCGCGGCGATTCAGAACAGCGATATCGGCTCAATGGGCGGCTATCTGGCTCAGGTTCTTTCGGAGGACTCCCCAACGGTGACCAAGCTCGTGGACGATCTCGTCGGTGACGCGGAAGTCTATATGGAGCAGGCCGTTGAAACGGGGATGGCGCGGCCCGCCGATGACCCCCGTGGTCGTGCGGCAGTGTTGATGCTGTGGTCGTTGGGTGCGCTGGTGATGCACAAGCACAAGCAGCGGATCCTGGGCTTCGACATCACCGATCCGGAGGCCGCCGCGAGTTCAGCCTTAGTCGCATACGCTGCCCCCGCATACGAGATCCTGGGAGAGGGCATATTCACACCGTCCTTTTCCGAAAAGGCACGAGAGGCCTTCTCGGCAATGGGCGAGAAGGACCGCGACCACAAGAAGTAGCGATGCTGCGCGCATCGAAGAGCGATGACCGTTCACCGGGGAGGAGCCACATGAGCGACACGAGTGCCATCAGGACAGAGGGGCTCACCAAACATTACGGCAAGGTCGAGGCGCTCAACGATCTCGATCTCGACATCCGGGCGGGAGAGGTGTTTGGTTTCCTCGGCCCGAACGGTGCGGGGAAGACGACCACCATCCGTACCATGATGGATGAGATCCGAGCGACGCGCGGCTCGGCGACGATCCTTGGGATGGACACGCATGCCAAGTCCGTCGAGATCCGCAAGTACATCGGCTATCTGCCGGGTGATCTGGCCATGTATCCGAACCTCACCGGTAAGGACACGATCACGTACTACGCCAACCTGCGCGGCGGCGTCGACTGGAAGCACGTAGATGCTCTGGCCGACAGGCTCGACGCGGACCTCTCCAAGAAGGTGGGCGACCTCTCGTCGGGCAACCGTCAGAAGGTCGGTCTCATCCAGGCTTTCATGAGCACGCCGCAGGTCCTCATCATGGATGAGCCCAGTACAGGTCTCGACCCGCTCGTACAGCGAGAGCTCCAGAAGATGATGCGCGAAGTGGCCGACGAAGGCCGGACGGTGTTCCTTTCGAGCCACACACTCTCCGAGGTCCAGCGCGTGGCCGATCGCGTCGGCATCATCCGCCACGGGCATCTCGTTGCGCTTGAGACCGTTCATGCGCTTCGGGCGAAGGCGATGCGGCAGGTCGAGCTCGAGCTCGATAAGCCGGCCGACGTCTCCGTGTTCGAGGCCATCGACGGCGTGAGCGACGTCAAGGCTCAGAACAACCACGTTCTCATGACCTTCGGTGGTGACATGGGCACGCTCCTCAAGGCCGTTGAGGGACGCTACGCCATCGTTGACATCAGTACGCAATCGGCCGATCTCGAGGAGATCTTCCTCACGTATTACCAGGATGAGGAGGCGAGCGCCTGATGCTGGCAAATGTGTTCGCGAAGACTCTTCGCGATCGCTGGCGGGGCTGGGCGATCGCTTCTGGAGTGACGGGCTTCTTCATCGTTCTCGGGATGGCGGCATATCAGGGCATCGACATGTCGGTGATGGACACCTTTCCTGAGGCCTATAGATCCCTTCTTGGCCTCTCCACGGGGATGGACGCCGGTGCGCTTGCGATCAGTGCGATCTACGGCAGCTATGGGGCACTGACCGTTGCCTCCATGGCTCTGGGGATGGGTGCCTCGGCGATTGCGGGAGAGGAACGCAAGGGGACACTCGGACTGCTTCTGGGCTGCCCCAAGAGTCGGACGCACGTCCTGGTCTCGAAGATGGCCGTACTCGTTCTGCTCTCTGCTTTTGCGACGTCTGTCATGTGGGCGTTCTCGGCAGCCACGCCAGGCGTTCTCGACATCAACATAGGTGATATGAACATCGCGGCGCTCAGTATCCACATGTTCGCCAGTACTGTGTTCTATGGTCTGTTCGCAACCGCTATTGGTGCGGCGACAGGGAACCGTGGTGCTGCGATAGGGGTGACCGTGGGTGTCCTGGTCCTAGGCTTCCTGGGGGCCGGGCTACTGCCCATGCTCAAAGGTGGCGAAGACTGGGTGAAGGTCTTCCCGTGGTACTACTTCAACGGGACTGATCCTTTGAACAATGGTGTCGACTGGAGCCACTTGGGCATTCTGCTCGGTGCAGCGGCGTTGCTGGCCGGTGTAGCGGTGGTGGGCCTCAATCGGCGAGACCTCAAGGCGCAGTCGGTGGGCGTGACCATGCTCGATCGTCTCCGAGCAAACCCCCTTACCAGGAAGCTGGCAGACAAGCTTGCCGGCACCGCGCGGGTGTCCTCCATCTGGCTGAAGACCGCATCCGAGCATCAGATAGCTCTCACGGCGGCCTGTGCATATCTCATCTACGTTCAACTGCTGCTGGGTTGGTTCTACACCGCGATCCCACAAGAGACGTTCGCAGTGTTCGATCAGTTGCCCGAATCGATGGGCGCAATGTTCGCGCTCTTCGGCGGTGGAGATGTCACAACACCGGCGGGCTGGTTCCAGATCGAGACGTTCGGCATGATGGCGCCGGTCATGATCATGATCGTCACGATCTCAATTGGCGCGAACGCTCTGGCTGGCGAGGAGTCCAGGCGCACGATGGGCCTCCTGCTCGCGAATCCGATCACTCGATCGAGGATCATCATTGAGAAGGCCATCACCATGGTGGTCTTCGCAGCCGTGGTCGGCGTTGCCGCGTTCCTGGGTACGTGGGGCGGAGTGCTGATCGGGGACATGGGTATACCTGTGGAGAACATCGCGGCGGTCTGCATCCTACTCACATTGCTGGGTATCGCCGGCGGCGCTCTGGCGCTTGCTATCGGTGCAGCGACCGGCCGCAAGAGCGCTGCGATATGGGGTGCTGCGGGCACCGCTATCACCCTGCATCTTCTCAACTCGCTCGGCATGATGAGCGATAGTCTTGCAGGCGTCCAGAAGCTCTCACCCTTCTACTACTACTTGGGTAGCGACCCGCTCAACAACGGGATGGATTGGAGCCACGCAGCGATCCTTGCGGTGATCGCGGCGGTGCTTTTCGTCGCGGCGATCCCGCTGTTCCAGCGCAGGGATATACGTCAGAGGGACTAGAAGCCTACTGATACTCAGTTTGTCCTTTATGAACGTTCGATAATCCTTTCACGTAGTTGTGCGCCCACGTGAGCTTGAACTCCCCATACCCTACGAATAGGCGAATCTCGCCTACGGATAGTGCATGAGCTTGATGGAACAACCGATGCATCTGCTGATCACACTCGTGTTTCATGCCAGGGGACACGAATAAGGTAAGGCACATGTGAGGACACGCAAAACGGTATCAATCCTGTTAGCGATCACCATGGTGGCGACGTTGCTGCCTGTGGTCGCATTCGCCGGCGGTGACATCGCCATAGGCGAAGAGTTCGTGGTTACAGAGGCTCTTGGTCCGTAGGCTCAGGTCGAGCTCTGGGGAGACATGGTGGTATTCCGCGAAGGCCGCAGGGTCGATGACAGCTGCGGAGAGTGGGACATCTGGGCCGTCGACCTTTCGACCGGCATCGAGTTCCCGATCACGATGGCCGATGATATGCAGAACAACCCGTCCGTCTACGGCGACATCGTTGTTAGGAGTGACGACGGCGCCGAGATCTGGATGCGCGACCTGTCCACCGGCAAGACGTCCGAACTCGATACGGGCGACGACGCTTGTTGCATGTGCAACCCGTTCATCTGGGATGACACGATCATCTGGGTGGATGACCGCGGTGACGATGAAGACATCTGGATGTACGATCTCGTCTCGCAGGAGGCGACGATCGCTGCGGGCGGCGAGGGCGACCAGGACATGCCCGAACTGTACGGCGATAACCTCGTCTATCGCACATATTTGGATCCCGGCTATTCCATCGATGTGATGAACCTCGCGACCGGTGTGAGTTCTCAAGTCTCGACGAGCACCGAGTACACACGCAGTCCCTCCATTTGGGGCGACCGTGCGGTGTGGGTCCAGGGCGACGACGCGTTCGTGTACGATCTCGCGACCGCGAAGCGCACGCAGGTGTGCTCCGGTACCGCCGAGGGCTGCATCGACATCAGTGAGAATCTGATCGTTTGGCAGGACGATCGCAACACATGCAACCCCGGCCTCACAGAAGCCGAGATTGCCGCGTTCGAGAAGGAGGACTCTGACGGCACGTGCATGGATCTCGAAGTCGCAGCAGAGGGTGTGGCTGCCACTGTCGAAGACACCGAAGATACAGGCTCCGGCAAGGACATCTATGGCTACGACCTGAACACGGGCACGGAGTTCGTTGTCTGTGACGAGGACGGCGGTCAGAAGCGCCCGAGGATCCACGAAGGAACCGTTGTCTGGGTGGACATGCGTGAATGCCTTGGCGACGATATCACCGGCCCGAACATCTGGGGCGTTCACCTTGAACCGATGTACTCTACGCTTCAGGGCGACGACCGTTTTGAGACGGCCGTCCAGTCCTCACGCAAGGCGTTCCCGACCGAGTGCGACACGGTCATTATCGCGACTGGATTCAACTGGCCCGACGCTCTCGTGTCGAGCGCGTTGGCCGGTGGCGTGAACGGTCCGATCCTGCTCATGAGAGCCGGATCGCTCCCGGCGGTGACCGCAGCTGAGGTTCAGCGTCTGGGTGCCGAGAACGTCTACATCATCGGTGGCGAAGCGGCCATCTCGATGGACGTGCAGGAGGATCTCGAGGTCATGCTCGACGGTTTCGTCACGCGAATCCAAGGTTCCGAGCGCTGTGAGACGGCGAACCTTGTCGCACGCGAGGCAGTCGACGTGCTCGGTGCGGACTTCGATGGCACCGCGCTCGTGGTCACCTCTCTGCACTACCCCGATGCGCTCAGCGCAGCCCCTGTGGCCGCAGCTGATGGCACGCCGATGTTCCTTGCGGGCGCCAACGGGATCGACGCAGGCACCATGCGAGCCATGCGCGATTTGAGCGTCACCGACGTCATCATCGTTGGTGGCCCGGCCGCTGTTTCCGCAGCGACCGAGGCGCAGCTCGTTGCTGAGTTCACCACTGCCGGAGTGGATCGCATCTCGGGTGCGACTCGATATGACACTGCAGCGAATATGGCGCAGTACGGCGTGGACGAGGTCGGACTGGCCTGGGACGGTGTTGCCCTGGCAACCGGTCGGGACTTCCCCGACGCGCTGACGGGTGGCGTCATGCAGGGACTCATGGGCTCCACGCTCCTGCTGACTCCCAGCTACGACCTGCACGCAGCCGTGTCGGTCAAGCTCGCCGACTAGGGAGTGGCGTTCGAATTCTTGAGTACACGGGGGGTCCGGCCTGAAATGGCCGGGCCTCTTTGTACTCGCTGGGGGCGGAGCGTCCGCACCTTGGTCTGAATCTCGCTTGCTGGTATATGCTGTTGGTATTGGCGAGTCCTTACCCCCGGAGCGAACATCACTTGAAGACGCATTGGTTCCAAAGTCCCCTTGAGCATTGGCTTCGGGGCATAGTCACCGAGGTGCTGATACTCGGTGGATTCCTGCTTGCGTCGTGGGGAATGGCCGTCATCCTCGTGTGGGCCTGGTAGGGGCTGGCCACCATGTGGGTTCGCATGCGTTGGCAGGATCTGGGTGTCATACTCCACTTTTCTGGTATCTTCGTCGTCGGCCTTGGCATCACCATGGTCATTCCGCTCGCTACGGCACTCGTGTATGGCGAGTGGAGCGCGGCTTTCGACTACATTGCCGGTATGGGTGTCGCGTTCGCCCTGGGCATGGCCATGATCAGCGTGCTCACCAAGAGACCTCGCGTGACTCACGTTCACGCGCTGGCGATCACTGCGTTCGCCTGGGCGGTGGCAGCGTGCGTGGCGGCGGTGCCTCTCTCCTTGTCCGGCAACTACGTCAGCTATCTTGATGCGGTGTTCGATGCGATCAGCGGTTTCACGGTCTCGGGCCTCACAGTCGTCGTGGACTTGGATCACCTGGCGCTGAGCCACAACATGTGGAGGCATCTCACGCAGTTCCTGGGAGGGCAGGGGATCGTGGTGACGGCGCTGTCGCTGTCTCTGGGCCTCAAGGGTGGTGCGTTCTCCCTGTACACGGCCGAGGGTCGCGATGAGAAGATCCTGCCCAACGTGCTGCACACCGCGCGCTTCATCTGGATCGTCACGCTGGTCTATGTTCTCGCAGGCGCAGCGGTGGTCTTTGCGGTGCTCGTGAACTCCGGAATGGCGCTCGATCGCGGACTGCTGCATTCATTGTGGATAGCTGTAGCGGCATTCGACACGGGCGGGTTCGCTCCCCAGCGGATGAATCTCATGTACTACCATAACTACCTCGTGGAGATCGTCGCGCTCGTGCTCATGATGGCCGGATCGATCAACTTCGGTTTGCATGCCACGGTCTGGCGCGGCAACAGCGGCGAGATACGTCGCAATCTTGAGACGCGGGTGCTCGCTTCGTCTCCACGTCGATAATCGCGCTCGTGGCCGTGGGCATGGCAAACACCTTCTGGTCCGGAGGGGCCGCAGGCATCTTTCGCAAGGGCGTCTTCCAGGTGATCGCGGGCCAGAGTGCCGGGCATCAGACCGTCTACCCCAATCAGTTCCTGAAGGACTTTGGTGGCGTTGGGCTCATGGCGATCATCATCGGCATGGCGGTGGGCGGCTCCATGTCGTCTACGGGAGGCGGGTTCAAGGCCCTGCGCGTTGGAGTCATGTGGAAGTCCGTCGTGCTCGCCGTGAAGAAGGCCTTGGCCCCGCCGTCGGCAGCGATCGTGGTTCGCTATCGCCATCTGGGTGAACGCATTCTCAAGAGCGACGCCACGAGCACCATGGGTGTCATCTTCATGCTCTATTTCCTCACCTACGTCACCGGTGGCATCATCGGGATCGCATACGGACACGCTCCTGCAGAGGCCATCTTTGAATCGGTGTCCGCAACCGCGAACTCGGGACTCTCAATTGGGATCACGTCAGCTACCATGCCGACGGGCCTCAAGCTCGTATACATGTTCGAGATGTGGGCAGGCAGGCTCGAGTTCATCGCCGTGCTCGTGCTTGGCGCCCAGATCGTACTCGCCCTCAAACCGAAGAGGTTGCGCGTCTCATGAGAAGACGCCTTCTGAGAATCGCGTTCCTGGTCTTGCTGGTCGCGCTGTTCCCTGGCATGGCCTTGGCCGCGCCGTCGGCTGAGGTACTGACGCCGGCGCAAGTTGTGGAGATGGACCCGGACCACGACGGCTCCACGGTCCTGGTCGAGGGCGAGGCGATAGGGGACATTCTTCGCGCACAGGGCGGCGGATTCTGGGTCAATCTACTGGGCGAGGAAGTCGGGCTTGGCATATGGATGACCGCAGAAATGGTCGAGCGGATCGAGCACCTAGGTCACTACAAGCACTCCGGCGATATCGTGCGTGTCCGGGGCACGCTCAATCGGACCTGCGACGAGCATGCCGGTGAGTTCGACGTGCATGCGCATGAGCTGGAGATCCTCGCAGTGGGCGAGCCGATCATTCACGAGATGAGGCCCAACGAGGTGGGCATAGGCATCGTTGGGTTCTTCATCGGCTTTGTACTGTGGTTCAGGTACCGGGCGGTTCGCGCCAAGGTCTGACCTCATCCGCCCTCAGCCACCTGCACGGTCGCCATGCGGGGCTTGCCTGTGATCCAGTTCCACGCGCGCGTGAACCAGATGCCGATGCGTTCTATCACAGACGGAACCTCCACGTCCGCAGCAGCGACCACCGGCACTCGCAGGAGGACTTCGCCTCCCTGCGAGTAGACGATCTCGCCCAGCTTGTCGCCCTCGCGCACGGGTGCTTTGATCTCGGGGTCGAGCACGATCTCCCGAACGATTTGGACTTCATGAGAGAACGCGGGGACTTCCACTGCCTCGCTCGACGCGCGAGCGGTCACGGTGACGTCGATGTAGTCCGAGACCGGTACGGCACCGACGGTCTCTTGGGCTGCAGAGACATCCCGGGTGGCGACGAGGGGGAGCGTGATCAGCGTGAGGGCGCCCTGATGGAATCGCACCTCGCCCAGAACCTGGCCCTGATAGACGGGAAGATTCACCGTGGAGTCTGTGGTGATCACCCGCTCGATCTCACCATCCAGATCGAAGATGGGTATGGCGGTGGTCTCGCTGAAGCCCAGCGGCACCTCGAACTCGGTGTTCTGGGCGATGGGTATCGTGCTCGCGGTCTCCGTCGTGGTGGTGATCGTGGTCATAGTGAGGTGCTCAAAGCCCCAATCCAGTAGCCGCGACGTCTCTTCGAAGCGCGCCTCGTTCGAGCGCAGGCCCAGAGCGACGGTCGTGAAGCCGATCCCATCACGCTCCGCCATGCCGACGAAGGACCATCCGGCGTCATCGGTGAAGCCGGTCTTGACTCCGAACATGCCTGCGTACTCGCCCAGCAGTTCGTTGGTGCTCTCGAATGTCTCTGCGGCTCGATCACCGTACGCGCCGAGCTCAACCTGTTCGATCGCTACTATCCTGCGGAACTCATCGTTCTGCATGGCGATCCGGGCAAGGCGCACGATGTCGTTCGCAGAGCTGCGGTGGCCGGGCGTGTCGAGACCATGCGGGTTCACGTAGTGTGTGTCCTCGAGTTCCAGTTCCTGGGCTCTGGTGTTCATCATCTGGACGAAGTCAGTTTGATTCCCGCCCACGTGCTCGGCCAGGGCGGTCGCGGCATCGTTGGACGACGCCACCAGCGCGAACTCGAGCAGCTTCTGTACCGTGACGCGTTCGCCCGTCGCAAGCCCGATGGCCCATCCAACACTGCTGGCGTTCTCTGAGATCGTCACGACGTCATCGAGATCAGCGTTCTCCAGTGTCAGCAGGGTGGTCATGATCTTGGTGATGCTCGCCATCGCGCGATTGTCGCCGGCGTTGCGCGCCCACAGCACTCGTCCCTCAGAATCAAGCACAAGGCCAGCAGCCGCCTCAACGTCTGGAGCGGATCGTTCGAGCCCGGACTCCTGAAGCGTGATCCCGACGATTGCGTCAGTGGGAAGACGGCGGGCGAACGCTGACGCGGGGGAGAGGAGCAAAGAGAGCGACAGCACCGCAGGCATCAGGGCGCTCACGGCAACGGCACGAGGCCGTTGGCTCGATGCGGCAAGGGTCTGGCGATCGGGGCGGGTGCGCATTCGGCTCCATGTTCGGTCGGCGTTCGCAGGCTGACACGTCCAGCGTGCCACATCCGGCAACACATGAGCCAGTGGCATGCAGAGGGTTGTGACGCTGGATGTGTAGTTGGCGTACGATATCCACAATGCCGATCATGCGATGAGGTGCCGATGTGCAGGAGTACCTGAGCCGATTGCAGCTGGTGTCCGGTGTGGTGCCGAACGCAGGGACCAAGTTCCTCGTCTCGGTCGCGATCATCATCGCCCTTTGGATCCTCCGTACGCTGAGCGTGCATCTCACTAATCGCGGTCTTGAAGAGGTACGTCTTCGCTACCGTGTCCGCAAGGGGATTACCTACGCTTTCGTTGTGGTCGGCCTGATCGTCATCGGAGCGCTATGGGTCGAGGGTGTGCGTTCTTTGGCAACCTACCTTGGGCTGCTTTCTGCCGGTCTGGCTATCGCCCTGAAGGATCTGGTCGAGAACGTCGCGGGATGGGTCTTCATCGTATGGCGCCGACCGTTTCGCGTTGGCGAGCGGATCAAGATCGGCGAGCATGCCGGCGATGTCATCGACATTCGCATCTTCCAGTTCACCTTGCTGGAGATCGGCGTGTGGGTGAACGCCGACCAGAGCACCGGCCGTATCGTGCACGTACCATGCGGTGCGACCATGCGCGAGCCTCTGATCAACTACAGCCGGGGATTCCACTACATCTGGGATGAGATCCCAGTGCTCATCACGTTCGAGAGCGATTGGCACAAGGCCAAGGAGCTGCTCTTGGGCATCGTAGGCGAGGAGGCCGAGGAGCTGAGCGAGTCGGCCAAGCAGCGTGTGAAGGAGGCCAGCGAGCGGTACATGATCTTCTACGACAAGCTAACGCCGACCGTCTACACCAGCGTCGAGGAAAGCGGCGTGTCGCTCACGATGCGCTTCCTGTGCGAGCCGCGAAGTCGCCGCGGTACGCGTCAGCGGATCTGGGAGGATGTCCTGGACGAATTCGCCAAGCATGCCGACATCGACCTCGCGTATCCGACGCAGCGCTTCTACAACAATCGCGTCGAAGGCAAGGGTGCGAAGCCCGAATAGGTGAGCTGACCCTTGCGTTTTGTTTCCAGTCTCATTGCCCCTCTCGCATCCCCTCGGTATACTCGCACGTGCGCTCGAAGCAGCCTCGTGCTGTTCGCGCCATCGCGGAGAGGTGGCAGAGTGGTTGAATGCGGCGGTCTCGAAAGCCTCTCATCGTATCTGAGCTGGGAATATCACCTTGTGGGCGCCTCCCTAGGGCATTCCAGCCCGCCCGCCGCCGTGTCCGGCCAAAAGACGCCAAGCTTCGGATCGAAGAACTCGACATCGGAGTGTGCATGAGCTAGGTGCTCCGCATATTCGCCGACACCCAGATAGTCTCGCAGCCGGGCCTAAGAATCTTGAAAAGTTTTGCTGTCGCGGTTCGCGGTATACACATACACAGGTAGGCTCGCCGTGAGGGGCGCGAGTCGACTCTTCATCGGCTCGTGTCATCAAGGGGGCCCCATCATGTATCGCTCATCCTCGACCTTGTATCACAGGTCACTCTCACTGTTTCTCGTGATGGTCATGGTCGTTGCGCTCACGCCAATCACCGCAGTGGCTGTGCGCCAGGGCAAGACTACGATCACTCCGATCGATAACGATCAAAACGGCACGCCTGACGCCTATGAGATCGACTGGGACGGTGACGGAAAGTCCGACGAGGAGTGGAGCGACCCGGACGAAGATGGCGTGATCGACACGGTCGCCTGGTCCGACTATGGCGACGCGAGTCGCTCTCCCCGAGGCCGCGTGGGCATGCGGGTCAAGGTCGTTGGTCTGAGCGATGGCGGCCAGATGGTTGCGATCGACTGGGACGGCAACGGTAGGTACGACGAGGTGTGGTGGGATTTCGACGGGGACGGCAGCGTCGATGACACCGACATCTACGAGACCGAGTCGAAGGTTGTAGACAACACCAAAGCGACACGCTTCCGCGGTGTGTTCGTGGGCGTCGAGAACGGCCTGGACTATCCCGAGAAGGACGTCGACGACCTCACCGGCAGACTGGCCGAGTACGGTGCTTCATGGGACTCGGCAGACATGAACAAGCTCAAAGGTGATGCGGCGACTCCCGCAGCGATCGGGGGCGCGATCAATGCGGCGAAAGCGGATTCCAAACCCGGAGATGAATTCCTGTTCTACTTCGCTGGCCACGGTGGAGGCTACGACAAAGACGATGGCCTCTCCGGTGGTCGCATCGACACCAACGGTGATGAGACCGCTATCCGGATCCCCGAAAGCGAGTTCGGACGGTTCGACGGCAGCGCGCTTACGACTCCGCCCGCAGGCATGATAAATTACCACTCACACGACCTTGATGGTGACGGGACGGAAGATGCCCGCACCGTGCGCAAGAGCGACGGCACGCTCCAGGTCTGGACGCGCAATGCCACCGCCCCGCCACGGTGGCGGGGCGGTGGAACCGACACCGATGGTGATGGGGACGTCGACAAGGACGACGGTGGCGTTGACATGAACGGCGACGGCGACAAGAACGACACCGTCGGCGTGGACGACACGATCCTGGTCGCGGGCAAACAGAAGGTCACGGACGACCAGCTTACCCAGTGGCTGTCGGGCTTCCCCGAGTCGGTCACCATCGTGGTCATAATCGATGCATGTTTCTCGGGGAGCTTCGTGCCCGATCTGGCCAACAATCTGCGCGACAGCGCAGGCAAGCCATTGCGGCCGGGACATCTTGAGGTGATTACCGCCGCACCTGCCGATGAGCCTGCGCTGGAGATGCCCGTCTCCAACGGTGTGCTTACGCAAGGACTACTGAATGCCCTGACGCGTCTGCCCGCCTCGGTGACCGGCGGGCACGACACCAGTGTGGCTGACTACATCGGCAACCAGGACGATCGCACCACGACGCGCGAGCTGTTCACCTGGGCCGGCCCGTCTGCTGTCACCTACTCCAACCTGAACAACGACGGCGACGCGGCACGCACCGAGGACGGCACCGTGCATCAGGTGGGGCTGCCCACCTCGACCGTGGCTGATGATTCGCTTGAAGGCGAGCCGGCTGCGGTCGATGACACGCTGGGAGTGACGCACCTCAGGGTCGATGATGATGAAGACGGGTCGATCGATGAGGACCCACCCCCGATGGTCGACAGCTTCTTCGACGTCTACTACGACCCGGACTTCCTCGGCCTTCCCACACCGACGTTCAAGACGGCGTTCTCCGGTGAC
>JAQIBK010000011.1 GCA_027859125.1 Actinomycetota bacterium
GAAGATGACACAGGGGCATGCCCGCCACGTTATGGAAGCACTCATCGGCGTCGACCTGGGCAACCTGCGCCTCGATGTTGTACGCGCCGGCGCACCCCATGAACTCACCTCGAGCCATCCACGTGCGTATATCGTCGTCGGCCAGAGTCTTCATGCGGACTTCGGTGGTCACCGAGCACTTCCGGACCGTTTCTTGCGCCGTCTTGAGCAGGGCCACACCCGTCACGACCTGGTGCGAGCAGCCCGAGAGGCTTCGGAGCATCCGCCAGGCGTCATCGACGTCGACCGGCTTGCCGAGAACGGCTCCGTTGTGCACGACGATAGTGTCGAAACAGAGCACGAGGGCGTCGTTCGCATCGCCTCTCGCAAGCAGCGCCGCGGCCTTCTCGGCCGCGAGGTGTTCGGCCAGGCCTTGCGGATCTGCCGCGAGAGGCGTGTCCATGTCCTCGGGGGTGTCGATCGAGGTGATCTCGAAGGGCAGGCCCAGCCACTGGAACAGGCGCCGACGACGCGGAGAAGCAGTGGCCAGCACTACTCGTGTTGAGGCTGAGGGACTCATGGCGGTGATGATACCACCGCCTGCTGTGGGGATACGTATAATGGGCGGTGTTCGGCGAAGATGTCCGACCGTAGACCGATGAAGGAGACGCAGGTGGCAAGAGCATCGGAGAGTTCCAGGGTTCCGGCTCCTATCGAGCGTTTCGTGAAACAACTCCTGATCACATTCAAGGCGGTTGCGCTGTACCCACCAGCGAGCGACATTCCGATAGAGAATGCCGTCGAGGCGGTCGGGCTGCTCAGGACCGTTCTGCAGGATAGAGCAGAGGTCAGGTTCGGCGTCTTCAAGGATGCCTTGTATTACAGCGAGATACCCGTGTACACCGGTCAGCCTGCGTTCGAGTCTTTCGCGCGCGAGTTCTATAACCGCAGCCTGGCTGAGATCAGGTTCCACTCAGGCCTTTCAGCCAGAGACATCGTCGCCTTTCTGGGGGTGTTGAAGCACTCACCGACTGAGCTGGCCGATGCGGGCGGTTTCGAATCAAGGCTGTGGGAACTTGGCGTTGATACGATCACGGTGACCGAGACAGTCACCAAGATAGTGAACTCGACAGATGAGCCCGGAGAGGCTGCAGAAGACGAAGAACTCTGGCCGCCGGATTCCAACAGGATCGACAAGATTCTCGCAGGAGCACTGGGGGGACGGCCTCGCGATCAGCGTGTACTGGTGCGCGTGCTCGGTGACCCGGCGGCGCTGACGGCGTACATGAGCGAAACGCTCGGCGGACGTGGGAGCACGCCACAGGAGACAGTCGCAAAGCTTCGTATCACCGATATGATTCGGATTGCCGCCGAGCAGGAGGAGGGAGTCCGTAACGGCCTGTACCAGGCTGTAGCTCAGGCGATTCGCGGACTTGAACCCGGAATGCGCCGCCGGGTCTTGACCGAGAAGCTGTTGCCGGAAGCGCGCAACGACGATTCGGTCGCCTCAGTAGTGCGGCAGATGTATATCGACGAGGTCTGTCAGCTGCTGGTCGAGGGCCTGCAGGGTGACGAGGTCACCCGCGACGGTGTCGCCCGAGCTCTTCGCAATCTGGCCATGATCAGTCTCGCCGAACGCGACGACGTTGTTAATGCAGCTGGAGCCGCGATGCGTTCGGCTGGTGTCGACGATGAGGTCGCTGGCGGCATCATCGAGGATGTCGCTCCCACGCGGCTGCGTGTCAAGGAACGCCCAGAGGCGACACCTGCGGCCAAGCCCGTCGAGTCGATCATGCAGCTGATAGACCTTGCACCGGGGCGTCATGAGATGGATCTCAGCGACCCGGAAATCGTGTTGTTGCAGGAGGAGGTCCGAAAGGGCATCTCCGACGGCGATGTGGTCGCAGCCCTGGTGACTCTTTCGGTCATGGAGACCAGAGAGGGCCAGTCGATATCGATCATCGCATTGCTCGAGGACAGTATTGAGCTTCTCGTCGAGCGAGGCGACTTCGGGATCGCTGCCGACGCGGCTGCACCTTTGGTCGCAGCGATCGCTGATCCGGACCTGGGCGAGGTGCGCCGCATCCGGATGCGGGCCGCATTGGAGAAGCTCGCAGGAGCCACAAAGATCAAGTACGTGATCAGAGCGCTGCGTACGTATCGGGCCGACAGCTCTGAGTGCAAGGCGTGCAAGCGTCTTCTCGCGTCGCTCGGCCACCATTCGCTCGAGCCGATGCTCGAGATACTCGCCAACGAACCCGATATGGCAGCACGCAAGGTGATCGTAGACCTGATCTCTGAGAACGCCAACGCATATGTAGTTGAACTGGGTCGCCACGTCATGGATCCTCGTTGGTACTTCGTTCGCAACGTCGTGAGCATCCTGGGCAGCACTCGGGACTCAGCGATCCTGCCTTTCCTGGGGCGCACATTGAGGCACTCGGATCCACGTGTGAGACGGGAGACGATAAGGTCGCTGTCCACAGTCGTGGACAGACTGTCGACAGAGATGCTCGTTGCGGCGCTTTCTGATGCGGATGGGCAGAACGTACAGCTCGCTGCCAGATACCTGGGAGTTCCAGGCCAGCAAGGATCCATTCCTGCGTTGGAACAGGTCGCAC
>JAQIBK010000276.1 GCA_027859125.1 Actinomycetota bacterium
GTCAAGTCCGACAAACCCTGCCACGCCAAGGCGCTCGCCCAGGAGGCCGTTGGTTACGACTCGATAGTCGCAGTCGGCGGCGATGGCACGGTCCACGAGGTGCTCAATGGCATCATGGAGCGTGCCGAGGATGATCGCCCCTCGCTGAGCATCATCCCCACTGGCTCCGGCAACGACTACTGCCGAACTCTGGGCATCTCGTTCGACCTGCCCACCGCAATCCGCCAGATCGCTTCTGGGACCACGCACATGATGGATGTGGGCGTGGTGAACGGGACATACTTCGCCAACTCGATCGCGGTGGGCCTTGATGCACGCGTGACCGCCAAAGCAGTGGAGATGAAGGTCACCACAGGCTGGTCGGGACTCCCGCTCTACTTGCGAGCCGTGGTCAACGTACTCCTGCATCAGTTCTACTCTCATGAGGTCACACTTCAGTTCGACGAAGAACCCGCTGTCGACTATGAGATGCTTCTGCTCGCTGCCACCAATGGCGCAACCTATGGCGGAGGCTTCCGGGTCACCCCCGAGGCCGTGAGCGACGATGGTGTGCTTGATGTCTGCATACTCGATCGAGTGTCGCTGCCCGGCGCATTCATGCGACTCCCCTTCCTTATCGTCGGCAAGCACACCCACATGAAGCCGATACATATGTCGCGTCGCACTCACATCCGAATCGAGTCCGACAGACTCATAGCCGGTCAGGTCGACGGCGAAGTCATGCTCGAGTCCACCTACGACATCTCGATCCTCCACAAGGCTCTCAAGACGATCGTCCCGGGAGAATAGGACATGATCCAGGCCATCGCAGATCTCGGCGGCATCGACGCCCTGAAGACTGTTGCGCTGTTCGTGATCGCCTACATGGTCGGTTCGATCCCCTTCGCGTACGTCATCGTCAAGCGAGTCAGCGGCGAGGACATCACGACTCACGGGAGCGGCAATGTAGGCGCCATGAATGTGCGCCGCACAACAGGCTCCTGGGGCTGGTTCACCGTCGCCATGCTGTCCGATCTGTTCAAGGGCTTCACCCCCGTGATGTTCGCCTTGTTCGCAGGCACCTGGGGACTGGGCTTCTCTGGTACGCTGTCAAAGCTCGCGCCGGGGAATCTCGCTCACCTCGATGCGGTGCGCCTCGGGATGATGGCCGCCGTGCTCGGTGCGGTTCTGGGCCATAACTACTCTCTGTGGATGGCGATGATCCGGAAGCGTTTCGCTCGCAGCGGAAAGGGTCTGGCGAGTGGAGCCGGCGCACTCCTCGTCTACGACTGGCGCTATTTCATCGCAGTTGTCGTGGTCGGACTGGCGACCATAGCCGTGACCCGATACATGATGGCTGGCCAAGTCGCTGGAGCGGCAACGCTGCCCACGACCGCGCTGCTACTGGGCTCGCCCGATTGGCCGTTCGCCCTTGGGGTGGGATTCCTTGTCTACGTGGCTCACCACAAGCGCTTCATCGGCATGCTCAAGGGGCAGGAGCCCAGGTTCTACGTGAACGACAGTATGGGGCCGCGCGGTTGACACCGGGCCCCGCCTCTCCAAGAAGTACTCGCTTGCGGATCATTCTGTGGAACAAGAGAAGGCCGGGATATCTCCCGGCCTTCTCTTCGCTTCCGTTGAGGGAAGCTCAGTCCATCGCGATAGCCTCGTTCGGACACTCGTCAACACAGATGCCGCACTCAGTGCAGTCATCGGGACGGGCCAGAACAGCAACATCATCAAGGTCGTATGAGCTCGTAGGGCACTCATCGACACAGATGCCACAGGCGGTGCAGAGGTTTGGA
Organism: Actinomycetota bacterium; assembly: GCA_027859125.1. Taxonomy (GTDB): domain Bacteria; phylum Actinomycetota; class Coriobacteriia; order Anaerosomatales; family UBA3086; genus UBA3086. The sequence goes on from JAQIBK010000276.1 coordinate 1,785, forward strand.
TCGACAACAGGCTTGGACATGGTTTGAATCCTTTCCTATGAACGCCCCTTCCCTGAAGCGGGGTGGCGAACATGATATCACGCAGTGACGTCAAATCCAGAGGAACGGATTCGAGGTCGTGGACTCAGAGCACTTTGTCCCTGATCTCCGAGGGATCCCACAAACAGAACGGATAGGTACGATCGGTCAGGATCTCCGTCGCATCCCGTTCCGACTTGAGCTTCTCCAGGTCAGCCCGGAGCTCTTCCGCAACTGGAGCCAGAAGCTCACGTAGCTGCCGATTGATCTCGCGGATACGAATACCGAGCGTCTTCCTGTCCGCGTCGGGCTGCGCGATCCGGGCGACCAACGTCGTCTTCTCACGAGACAATGAACCGACCGCCTCACGCTCAATGAGCGACTCGCACTCGATCCCATCGAGGGCCTCATCGGGATTGTGTTCGAATCTGTGCAGTTTCTGCTCGGCGCGGGTGACATCCTCATCCCCAACCATCGCTGCACCCAACGGCAAGTACATGGTCATGGACGCTACCGTGAACACAGGGGGCTCTTGAGCATAGAATCTTCGGATGACACCGTCCGCGATCCGGTCATACCGTCCTCCGCCGACGCCGTGAATGAACATGTCTGCCAGGAACATGCGTGAGTAGAGCGTGAGGGCGATCGCCTTCGGGGCGACGATCCCCGGAAGATCCAGAAGCAAGGAGATCGCGACTTCCGGATCATTCGGTAGCACGACAAGGCGCTCATCTTCGGCCAGAAGCTCCAGGCCGTCAGCAAGCGGGACCACGAACAAAGGGCGACGCGAGGCTTCACCCACATACCAGAACGGAATCTCAAAACCGGCATCCGTGACGCCAAGATCGGGAAAGGGCTGCGCGGCCGATCGCGTCTTGTGTATCGCGCGATACGAGCTCAGTTCATTGTTGTAGGATCGCGCGAACCTCTCTGCGCTCCGCATTATGTCGAACGAGTACCGAGCGAAAGCCGACAATCTCGACAGTACTGAGACCGGGAGCTCGAGATAGTCACTGCCTGCACTCGCTTCGAATCTGCGCCTCGCGAACGTCACAAGCTCCGCAAGGTTGTGCGCGTCGGCTGCCGCGCCGTGCAGATGAGTACAGAACTGGGCGAAATGTCGGCCGGGAGCAGTCGCCGGGAGAGCCGACAGAGTTGATGCCCCCCTATCGCAGAACTCCGATAGGGCCGCGTCGTCCGGCACGGACGTCGTCGCAAAACACCTACCGGATTCACCAATGGCAAGAGAGTGACTAACCGCAGTCACGACAGGTTCCAGCGAAGGCACCCGCAGTGAGACGTCCACGAAGGAATCGGTATCGACGACAAGGTCTATCGCAACAGCGGAACTCTTGTCGGCAACACGCTGCAGGAGGAAATCCTTCACCCACACTCCCGGGTGATAGAGCTCCGGTTGATGACCGGTGACGACCACACGGTCCACTTCGGAGGGAAGAGACCGTACCGGTACGCGCAGACGACTTGAGAACACACTGGCTGCCTCTGCCGCCTCGAGTCGCGCAGTGGTCCTGAACTCGGCTGCACTCACGCCCGCGACAGCGAAGTCCCACGTCTCGGAGAGTCTGGCGTTCGCATCGGTGATGTCGGCCCATTCATCATATGGGGGCCTCGTGAGCACCTCACCATGTCCTTGCGGAAGTGTCGGACGCTGTTTCATGAGCCCTCAGACCAATGTCTCAGGCGCAACGATGCCTATCGGCTCGGGGCTGAAGAAAGGTTCGCCAGCCTCGACACCGATCATGCCACCCCACATGTGCGCCGCAGTTGTGACCGATGGGATCACGCCAGCGTTGCGCGGGTTGTCGCTGAATTGGGACGCATACTCCAACAACGCGGCGATCTTGACATCCAGATGAGCAGATACGTCCACCACAAAGTCCGGCTTTGCCACTACCCGCATGTGTACCGCCCCGTAGTGATATATCTTGGCCGGATAGTGAGGCTCACCCGCCATATCCGTCTTGGTGAACTTGGAATAGAACCTCGCAGCCATGGCTATCTGGGATGCAGCGATGTGATCAGGGTGGGCGTCCTCCGGATACGGCACATACAGAACGCGGGGTTGAAGCTCACGGATCACCTCGGCAAGTTCGGTTCGCGCTTCCACCGTATCGAACAGATACCTGTTCGGTTGCGTGAGCGTGCGCCTTTCGGCGACGCCAAGGGCTGAGGCCGCAGCTCCGGCTTCAGCCGCCCTGATCTCCTTTGTTCCGTGAGGGGTGGGCTCGCCATCAGTGAGATCGACTATCGCAACCTCAAGACCTCTCGCAACCATTCCGGCAACTGTTGCGCCCATGCCGATCTCAACGTCATCCGGGTGGGCCCCTATGCAGAGTGCATCGATCATGCACGAACCTCCTTGAGAGTCGCATTCCAAACACGCAAGTAGTACTCCAGTCGTCGTTCTGCGTCGTCGAGATCGCCGCCAAAAGTGCGATCGTTGTCGCAGTAGATGCGCTCTACGGGAATCTCTCGGACTTCTATGCCCGCATGATGAATTCGGATCCACAGTTCAAGTGGCATGGCATAGCCTGGTTCGCGGAGAGTCATTCCGGTCAGAACCGACGTAGGGTATGCCTTGAACCCACAGAATGCGTCGGTGATCCCCCAGCCCGTCAGATCGTTGACCATCGCTGTTATGCGTTGGTTGACGCGCTGCCTCCCGGCCGGAACAGCACCTGTGCCGAGACTTCCGGGGAGGTAGCGACTTCCTGAAACAATGTGCGAACCTCGACCCAGAGCAGTGAGGAACTGAGTGATGTGCGCAGGCTCATGCTGCCCGTCGCAGTCCATTGTGACAACGCGTTCGATTCCGTTGGCCACCGCCCAAGCGAATCCCTCGGCCAAAGCGCGACCATACCCGCAGTTCACGGGATGACGCAGGGTCACGACGTCATCGCGAGCCTCCAGGATCCGCGCTGTTCCATCTGTTGAGCCATCGTCCACAACGAGGATCTCACCCTCGAAATGGCATCTGACCGCGTCCAGAACCGCGGACACAGTGGGTGCCTCATTGTAGACGGGCATGAGAATAGCGTCAGCCACTCGATTCCCTTCGAATAGCTATCGCAGAACTAACCTGCCGGGGCGTCTGCTTCAACAACACGGAACCGAGTCTCCACCTTCACTTGAGGGCCGAGCATGCCCTTGACCGAGCAGTACTTGGTCTCAGAAAGCTCGATGGCTCGCTCCACCGCAGATTCCTTGACACCATAGCCTGTCACCACGTACTCGACAGTGAGGTGCGTGTATATCTTGGGGTACTCATCCTCGCGCTGAGTCGCCTCTACATTGATGCTCAGACCGCGCACATCCTGGCGCTTCTTCTCTAGGACGGACACAACGTCCATACCCGTGCAACCGGCTATCGCGTACAGCATGAGCTCAAGCGGCCTCGTCCCGCTCCCCTCGCCTTTGTACTTGTCTGGTGCGTCCATGACGACGCCGTGTCCGGCGGAGTCCCAGCCTACGAACTGCCGCTTCCCATTCCAACGAACTGTGACATTGTCCATATATGGTCTCCCGTTCGACGACAGCGACTCACGTGCGCCGCCCACTGGCGCCGCATATAGTGCCGTTCATCTGGTGTCTAGAGCTTGCGGCCCATCAACTGCGCGAGTTCGCGCGGGTTCTGAGCCTTGCCGATCGCCTCTTCGAAAGTGACCTTTCCAGCCTGCAGAAGACCTTTAAGGTTCTGATCCAAGGTCTGCATGCCGAGAGAAGCGCCACCCTGAATGATCGTGGGCATCTGATGCGTCTTGCCCTCACGAATAAGGTTGCTGATCGCAGGAATGCCGAGCATGATCTCCATGGCCATGCATCGACCCCGGCCGTCAGTCGTACGCAAGAGCACTTGCGACAGAACGCCTTCCAGCGTGTTCGAGAGCTGCATCCGAACCTGTTGCTGCTGATGGGGCGGGAACACGTCGATGATACGGTCGATCGTCTCCGGACCGCCTGTCGTGTGAAGTGTGGCAAGCACAAGGTGACCCGTCTCCGCCGCCGTGATCGCCGCCGCGATAGTCTCGAGATCTCGCATCTCACCGACGAGGATCACATCAGGAT
>JAQIBK010000161.1 GCA_027859125.1 Actinomycetota bacterium
GCGTATCTACCGAATCTGAAATCGTGGCCAACGTGAATGAGCGAAGGCGATGCGGCATTGAGGAGGACGTCGTCCATGAATCGCTCAGGAGGCAGCGCCGCCATCGCGGCATCGAATGGGATGACCAGCACGAAGTCAACACCCAGACCGAGTATCTCATGGAGCTTCGCCCCGAGAGGCAGGAGCTGTGGAGCGGCTGAGTCGGGAGTGAGTACCAGATCGGGATCGCGATCGAACGTGACGACTCCGCAGCGCAAGTGAACAGCGCGCGATCCCTCGATGCAGCCATTGATGAGAGCTTGGTGGCCGAGGTGCACGCCATCGAAAACGCCCATGGCGATGTGACACCGGCCAATGTGCGCGGTGTCGGGTGACCACGTGATGACGCGATCGGTCACGTTATGCCTCCGGGGAATACAGCCTCGGGAACGAGTGAGTGCTCCGATCGAGCATAGATGGCGATGACCCGGCCTCTTGCGACCACGGCGAAAGGTCCCGCCTGATCGTCGTCAACAAGCAAGCTGGGCAACTGCATGCCGCTTGAGACCTTCTCAGCGATCGCGTCACTGACGCTCATAGCGTCGATCTCGAGCACTTCTCTGGCCGGGATGAACTTCTCGCCGACGTCGTCGGCATCCTCAAGAATATCAAGTGTCCGTGCGTTGCTCGTGGTGAGCTTGCCTGACGCAAGCCGTCGAAGGCCCACAAGGTGGGCGGCCGTACCCAGCGACACGCCCAGATCTCTGGCCAGGGATCTGACGTAGAAACCCTTGGACACGCGAACCGTCAGGTTCCATACCACGGGAGGACCCTCCACGATGCCGTCTAGGCGAGCATCCAATATGGATACGGTTCGCGGAGCGATGTTGACCTCCTTGCCGGCGCGCGCCAGGTCGTACGCCTTCTTGCCGGCGAGCTTGATGGCAGAGTACGCGGGCGGCGTCTGCTCGAATGTGCCCACGAGAGACTCGACCTTGCCAGTCGCAAACCCATTGTCCGCGACCTCTTGAGGTACTGGCAGTGTGGTGATCACTTGGCCCTCGGCATCATCAGTGTCAGTCGCGCTGCCGAAGACCACGCGGGCGGAGTAGAGTTTGTCCTCCGAAGTGAGGTATGGAGCGAGTCTTGTGGCGGGGCCGACAAGGACGACGAGGACGCCCGTGGCCATTGGGTCGAGCGTGCCGGCGTGACCGACGCGTCTCTCCCCTGTGATGCGCCGGACGCCGGCGACCACATCATGGCTCGTCATGCCTGCGGGCTTGTCGACACACAGTATTCCCGACAGATCGGTGGCGCCACGTGTCGTCATCTAGAGGTTCTCCTCGGCAGGTGCGGTGGGAAGCAACGGCAGAATCCGTTCGAGAAGGGTGCCCATCGTGCCGACGTGGGTGAATCCAGCAGCGGCCCTGTGTCCTCCCCCGCCGAATTCGCGGGCGACCGAGCCTACGTCGAAGCCGGTCTTTGCTCGCAGATTACCTCTGATCTCGCCATTGCGCACTCGCAACAGCATGGAGACATCGATGCCGCCCAAGGTGCGGACAGCGTCTGGCAGAGTCTCGGTTTCGTTTGCGTGTGCGCCGGTCTCTGTGAAGTCCATGTCATCGATCCATGTGTAAGCCACTCGGCCGCCGTTGGCCAGAGTCAGCCGTGAGAGCGCGCGCGCTTCAAGGGCGATGGAGGCGGCAGAGCGCTCTTGATACACGAGACGTGACGCCATGGACGCGTCGACTCCTGCATCCAGCATCTCGGCCGCCGCACGCAAAGCTTTGGCATCTGTGTTGTCGTACTGGAACCTGCCGGTATCGGTCATGAGCGCCACGTAGAGACAGAGTGCCACCTCCGAGGAAGGCTCAATGGCAAGGCTGTCCAGAAGGCGCCATAACATCTGCCCAGTCGCGGCTGCTTCGGTATCCACAACGTTCACATCGCCGAAGAAGGCGTTGTCGAAATGATGGTCCAGAACAATGGTGACCTTCGCCTTTCGAGCAAGATCGCCTGCAACCCCAAGACGATCCAGGTTGGGCGTGTCCAATGCGACGAAGACATCCGGCGTTTCCAGTTCGGACGCAGCAGCGAACAGCGAGAACCCCGGAAGAAAGGAGTAGCTCGATGGAGCCTGCACGGGGTCGGCCAGGGTCGGGACGGCAGAGATACCGGCATCTCTGAGCGCGACGGTGAGCCCGAGCACAGACCCCATCGCATCGCCATCAGGACGAACATGTGCGCAGATGACAACGGATTCCGAGCGCTTCAGCTCCACTGCCGCTCTGTGGTAGGTCTCAGGCATGATGGGCTCACCCTTCGCTGGCGTCGTCCTCATGGACATCAGAGGAGTTGGCAAGGGTCGGTGGAACGTCTTGCAGCGCCACGCTCATCCTGAATCCCTCATCGACCGATGGGTCGATGAAGAAACGCAGATCAGGTGTGATTCGCATTTTGACGGCACGACCGAGCAGCGATCGGATTCGGCCTTTGGCCGACTCGAGGCCTTCCAGCACCTCTTTGTAGCGCTCCTCGTCACCGTGAGCTGTCACATACACGTTGGCGATCGACAGGTCGCTTGAGACATCAACAGAAGTGACCGTGATGAGATCGAGACGCGGGTCGGCGATCGCTCCCTGAATAATGGATGCGATCGCCTCCCGCACGGTCACCCCGAGCTTGCGGGTACGGGGTGTGGATTTCATGTTGGGTTCCTCCGCCTAGCTTTCGCGTGCTACTTCGATGATCTTGTAGCCCTCGATGATGTCGCCCTCTTTGAGGTCCTGATACCCTTCGACGACGATGCCGCACTCGTAGCCCGATTTGACGGACTTCGCGTCATCCTTGAATCGACGCAGCGAGCCGATCTTGCCTTCGTAGATGACGGCGCTCTGGCGTACGACGCGAACCTTGTCGTCGCGGGTGATCTCGCCCTCCTGCACATAGCAGCCAGCGATCACACCGACCTTGGGTGCACGGAACAGCTCTCTGACCTCGACTCGCGAGGTGTCTTTCTCGTGGAAGTCCGGTGCCAGCATGCCGACTCGGGCCGCATTGATCTCCTCGATCGCCTGGTAGATGACTCGATACAGGCGGATGTCCACCTTCTCCTTCTCGGCGGCGATCTTGGCCTTCGGCTCCGGGCGAACGTTGAAACCGATGATGATGGCGTCCGATGCGTCGGCCAGGGTCACGTCCGTCTCCGTGATACCACCGACACCTGAATGCAGCATGTTGATGCGGACCTCGCTCTGATCGATCTTGTCCAGAGCGTCGCGCAGGGCCTCGATGGATCCCTGAACATCGGCCTTGACCACGATATTGAGATCCGCGATCCCGCCCTCCTGAATACGAGCGAACAGATCGTCCAGGGAGACGTGGGTCTTCTTCTGCGCCAAAAGGCGCTGCTTAAGCGCGCGCTCCTCGGCCAGGTTGCGTGCGTCACGCTCGTCGGCAAAGACGCAGAACTCGTCGCCAGCGTTGGGAACGCTGCTCAGGCCGAGTATCTCGACCGGGTCGGCGGGGCCTGCGCTCTTCACGGTGTTGCCCAACGGATCGACCAGCGCTCGAACGCGACCGTAGGTGGTTCCGGCAACGAGCGAGTCACCAACACGGAGCGTTCCGCGCTGCACCAGCATGGTGGCCACAGGGCCGCGTCCACGATCCAGTTTGGCTTCGACCACCGTACCGCTTGCAGTGGTATCCGGGTTGGCCTTGAGGTCCTCGACCTCGGCCACCAGAAGGATCGTCTCGAGCAGATCGTCGATGTGGAGGTACTGCTTGGCGGAAACATCAACGAATATGTTGCTTCCACCCCACTCCTCGGGAACGATCTCGTGTTCGGTGAGCTCCTGGCGCACACGATCCGGATTCGCACCATCCTTGTCGATCTTGTTCACCGCGATGATGATCGGCACGTTTGCGGCCTTGGAGTGATGGATGGCCTCAACCGTCTGCGGCATGACTCCGTCGTCAGCTGCGACCACAAGAACCACAACATCGGTGATGTTGGCACCGCGAGCGCGCATTGCTGTGAACGCTTCGTGGCCCGGCGTGTCAACGAATGTGATTCGCTTGCCGTCAAGGTTAACCACTGATGCACCGATATGCTGCGTGATACCGCCGGCCTCCGTCTCGGCAACGCCTGTCGAGCGGATGGCGTCCAGAAGCGACGTCTTTCCGTGGTCGACGTGGCCCATGACTGTGACCACCGGAGGACGAGGCTTGAGGTCCGCAGGATCGTCTTCAAAGACGAAACCCTGCTCTTCTGCCGGGCTGATCACACTGACGGAACGACCAAGGTCGTCGGCAATGAGTTCTATCACTTCGCCGGGAATCGGCTGGTTGACTGTAAGGGGGTTGCCCAGAAGCATGAGGCGCTTGATGATCTCAGTTGAAGCGAGTCCCAGTGAATCAGCGAATTCGCCAACAGTGGCGCCCTCTGTGATCGTCACCAGAGTCTCGTCCACGGGTTCAACGGTCTCGACTTCATCCGTGGACTCCTCGGCGGCGGCAACAGCTGCTGCCGAGGCGGCCTCTGTTGCCTCGGCCCGCTTGCCCTTCTTCTTACGGCCCTTGGCCTGCTCAGCATGCGCAGCAACTGCGGCTCGCGCTTCAGCTAGGACCTTGTCCTTGGCAGCATCCTCGGCCTGGCGAGCCATCTGACGATAGCGTTCCTCCTCCGCCTTCTCGAGTCCTGCGGCCTCTTCAGCCTCTCGTTTGGCGGCTTCTTCGGCGGCTTGCTTCGCCTCAGCCTCGGCCTTCGCCTCAGCTTCTGCCTTCGCGGCTGCTTCAGCTTTCGCGGCTGCCTCAGCCTTGCCTGCCGCCTCTGCCTCGTGCTTATGGCGCTGTTCTTCCTCGGCACGACGGCTAGCCTCTTCTTCGGCACGCCTCTTGGCCTCGATGGCCTCCTCGGCTTCACGCTTCTTGGCCTCTGCGGCTTCCTTCTTCATGCGGGTAGCCTCGAGTACGGCCTGTCGCTCGGCTATCTCAGGCCCAAGATCCTTCCGGATCTTGTCCACATACGCCTCCACAAGAGTGGATGCGTGATTCTTTGCAGGAATCTTCATCGCCTGAAGCTTGTCGAGCAGCTCCTTCGATGTCATTCCGAACTCTTTTGCGAGCTCGTGTACTCTCATGT